>NZ_JAKJSJ010000077.1:0-27199 GCF_050336715.1 Photobacterium makurazakiensis | reverse complement strand
TTATTATACTAAGGCACTACTGGCACTTTTATCAAAAAATCTACAATGATCACAAAATGTTAAATTACTGTCTCGAGTGAAACTTGTTAAAATTCGACAAGAAAAACAATTAACACCTAAAATACAACAACTTAAATCAATATCAATGTTAATTCATTGTTAAACAAAATGGTTGAAGTCCACTTTTATGATGTTATGGTATACCAACAAAACACAATACAGCATCAGCTAAAAATGTGCTGCTGACATAAAAAACGGAGTGTCTGGGGTGATGTAGTCTGAGGGCTACTGCAGTTTATCTAAGGCGCGATCATACAGTGTATAAAGGAGCAATCCTGCTATGATTTCCAATCGTAATATGGTTAACAAGCAAGGAATATTTGAAGGGGTTAACCAAACCATGACCATCGCCTCACTGGCTATGGTTTCAGCATTTGTCCTCTTTTCAGTGTTACAAATCGACTTAGCCAATACTGTTTACAGTGGCGTGAAAAACTGGATCACAACGAACTTCAGCTGGTACTACATTGGCGCAGTTGCCGTTATATTTGTTTTCTCGGTATGGGTGACATTTAGCCAATTCGGGAAAGTGAGATTAGGTAAAGACAGCGACCGGCCTGAGTTCAATAACTTTACATGGTTCGCAATGCTATTCAGTGCTGCAGTGGGTACTGGTTTAATGTTCTGGAGTATTGCAGAACCGCTAACCTATATCCAAGGTAACCCTTTTGCTGAAATGGCAAATGTGGCGGCTAGCACACCTGAAGCGGCTCAAATTGGTATGCGTATTACCATTTTCCACTGGGGTTTGAATGCCTGGAGTGTATATGTACTTGTTGGTTTGATCTTAGCTTATTTTGCTTACCGTAAAGGCTTACCACTCACCATTCGTTCAGCGCTTTACCCTATTTTAGGTGATCGCATATACGGACCAATCGGGCACGCGGTCGATTTACTCGCAATCTTCAGTACACTTTTTGGTACCGCAACGACGCTTGGTCTTGGCGTATCACAAATGAATGCCGGGCTTAATTATCTGTTTGGTATTGAAATAAACTCGGTTAACCAATTAATTCTGATTGTTGTTGTTGGCTCGATTGCTACCTTCTCTGCTGTATCGGGGCTGCAAAAAGGCATCAAGTTCTTGAGTCAATGGAACGTAAGAATTAGTTGTGTCTTATTCGGCTTCTTCTTAATTGCTGGACCAACGGTTTATCTATTCAGTACTTTCTTCACCAATATGGGTGATTACCTTGCCAACTTCATCGGTATGTCTCTCTGGGTTGACCCGCAACCTGAGCGTCAGTGGCAGGGTTGGTGGACAGTATTCTATTGGGCCTGGTGGTTAAGCTGGGGTCCGTATGTTGGTATTTTCATCGCACGTATCTCGAAAGGACGTACGATTCGTGAACTCATGCTAGGCGGTATTTTAGCAAGTACACTGGGTGCATTTACTTGGATCACCATCATGGGTGGTACCGCGACTTACCTTGAGCTATACACCGCAAGCGACCTAACATCCGTTGTAAATGAAAACCTAACAATGGTGCTTTACAGCACAATCGAAGCACTGAATGTTCACTGGCTAACATGGCCAATGGCTGCACTTGCAACAATCATGATTATTTCTTGGTTTGTGACATCTGCTGATTCAGCCACGCTGGTTATCTGTACCATATTGTCAATGGGTGGCAACCACCCACCAATTAAGATGCGCGTTGTTTGGGGGGCTGGGCTTGGCCTAGTAGCGGGAATTCTACTGATGGCCGGAGGCCTTGAAGGCTTACAAGCAGCCTCTATTGCCGCTGCGCTACCGTTCTCTATGGTGTTAATTGTGATGGCTTATTGCTTTATGAAAGATCTGTACGCAGGTACTGAGTATCAAGAGTCACCACAACCAGTAGTAAAAAATGAAACTGAATCGTTAGAGCCCGTATCTGCGCTATCGAAATAAGATATTGCAGACAATAAATAGAAAAGAATGAGGCTGCTTGCCAGCCTCTTATAAAACATCTCAGAAAGGATACTGCTATGAAATTCTCTCTTTTCCTACACATGGAACGCTACGATGACAATAAGACTCACCAAGAGTCATTGGCAGAACTCACCGAATTAGTACAAATTGCCGAACAAGGTGGTTTTGAAATGGCTTGGGTTGGAGAGCACCATGGAATGGAATTTACCATTGCGCCAAACCCAATTAATTACATTACCTACCTTGCCAATAAAACCAGCACCATTCGCCTTGGCGCTGGAACATTTATAGCCCCATTCTGGCATCCGGTGAAATTGGCAGGAGAAGCAGCACTAGCAGATATCATGTGTGATGGCCGTTTGGAATTTGGTATTGCCCGAGGCGCTTACCAAGCAGAGTTTGACCGTTTAATGAATGGCATGCCAGCTGCTGATGGTGGCAAGTACCTCCGCGAGATGGTACCAGCGCTACAAAAACTATGGACGAGCGATTACGCCCATGACGGTGAATTATTCCAGTTCCCAACCACCACCAGCGTACCAAAGCCAATACAGCAACCACACCCACCAATGTGGGTTGCAGCACGCGATCCTGACTCGCACAACTTTGCTATCAGCAATGGCTGTAACGTGATGGTGACACCACTGCAAAAAGATGATGAAGAAGTCCAAGACTTAATGAACAAATTCAACGATGCTTGTGCAAATAACCCTCAGGTTGAACGCCCTGACATCATGTTACTCCGCCATACGTTCGTGGGTGAAAACGAACAAGATTTGACGGCGGGTACCGATGCCCTGCACCGCTGGTATTCCATGTTCATGGCATGGGCGCGTAACAACCAAACGCCTAAAGATGGCTTTGTAAAACACTTAAGCAGTGAAGACTTAGGCGAAAGCTTCAGCAAAGAAGTACTGCGCAACAATCTTGCTATCGGCACACCAGATGAAATGGTTGCTCGCTTGAAGTACTACGAAACATTAGGTATCAGCCAATACAGTTACTGGGCTGATAACAACCTAAGTTTTGAAGAAAAGAAAAAGTCTCTGCAGCTGTTCATTGACAAAGTAATGCCTAAATTTAACTGAAGATAGCATTCATAACTACTGCACTTGTAACAATCTCGCTTTCCTAGCTTGCCCCATTCGCGTGGGGCCTTTTTCTCTTTAAATTTATCATTTATGTTCACCACCACAAAAAAGGAAGACACCATGAAAGGATACTGGCTTGCACATGTGACCGTGCATGACACAGAACAATACCAACGCTATACCGCACTGGCTCCCCAAGCTTTCGCCGCATATAACGGTAAATTACTTGCTCGTGGTGGCCGTTACCAACAATTAGAGGGCGAAGAGCGCCAGCGTCATGTCGTTATTGAATTCCCATCGTTTGATGCAGCACTTGAGTGTTATCATTCTGATGCTTATCAACAGGCTGCAGCTCAGCGCAAAGGCGTCGCAACAGCAGAAGTCGCTATTGTGGAAGGCGCATAGTTCAAATAACAACATTCAAACCGACCTCTCTAGCCAGATAGCTCCCCCTGCCGGCTGAATGACGCTAGAAAATAAACCAACATTAGCATTAACAATCACTTATAATCGCCAATGTAGAACAATATATAATCAAAGCAAGACCCAAAAAAGCAATGGTTTACTCAGCTTCCCAGCAGTTTGCTAATGGAATGCTCAACAGTAGTGAGAATACAGCATGATCAGGCAACCTTCGCAAATAACTAAAATTGACAATAGCCGCATTCCTTTACGAGAGAAAGTGCTAGTAACCCTCAGAACCGCTATCACGAACTTCCAGCTAATGCCGGGCGATCGATTAGTTGAGCGAGATCTCTGCGACATGCTAGGCGTAAGCCGCACTTCTGTTCGTGAAGCATTACGGCATTTAGAATCAGAAGGATTGGTTGATTATCTTGAAAACAAAGGACCAATTGTTACTCGTTTAACACTTGAAACCGCGAAAGAGATTTATGAACTTCGGGCAAGTTTAGAAAGTTTAATTGTGCAACTGTACACGCTCAATGCAACTGACAAACAATTACAAATGCTTGAAACTACACTTCATTTACTCACTCGTCGTTTAACTCAAGGGAATGTTGCGAATATCCTCGACAGTGTGAATGACTTCTACGAGCTGCTTTATGAAGGTTGTGGCAACCAAACTGCGGCAAAATTATTGCGCCAACAACAAGCTCGAATTAACCTGCTTCGCGCAACGTCAATCTCTCAAGAAAATCGTTACATGCAGAGCATCGAAGAAATGAGTGCGATTGTCGATGCTATTCTCAAACGTGACTGCGCTGCCGCTCATCATGCCTGTGTTGAGCATGTTCGCCTTGCATCAGAAGTAGCGCTCGCAGCCATGGCAGAAAAAGAAGGTATTCAGCAGGTACCAGCCATTTTCGTTTCTGAGTATTCGCTCACATAATCCCCCGAATCAACCTCCTGCCATCATATACAATAAATGAAGGCAGGAGAGCCTAGCCTAGCCTAGCCTGCACGAACCTGCATTAACCAGAATCCTCAAGTTCGGTGGAGTTAAAATGAGCCAGCATGAAAAACTCAATTATGTTGAATTCGCTGCCAGCGATTTAACGGCAACAAAAGCTTTTTTTGCCCGTGTATTCAACTGGACATTTACTGACTATGGCCCCGACTATACCGCGTTCGCTAACCAAGGTTTGGATGGAGGTTTTTTTAAAGCTAATACCTGCTCACAAACCTCTACCGGAGGGGCGTTATTAGTATTTTATAGTGCCGATATTGAATCGACACTAAAAAAAGTCACAGATAGCGGTGGTGAAATTGTTCGGCCGATTTTTGATTTTCCCGGCGGATGCCGTTTCCACTTCAAAGAACCCAGCGGCAACGAATTTGCGGTTTGGTCTGAAGCGATTAAAAATAATTAACCGCCGATAATTTCAACCGTGTGCGTCACAGTGATCTTAGGTTGCAGCATCAAACAAACATGGCAATATTTCTCTAACGCATTTTTTGCGGCTGCCGATACTTGTGCCTCAGTCACATTGTCAGCTTCAACAATGAAATGCAGGTTAACGCTCTTATACAATCGCGGAGAGCTTGCTGTCAGTGTATACGTCAGCTTATTCTCAAGGTGTTTCAATACCCCACCTTGTTCCTGTAAACCCATCACCACATCTGTTGCACTGCATGATCCCAGCGCAGACAACAAGATCTCTGTCGGGCACGGTGCCTGCTTGCCATCAGCATCAACGGTGAATTCAAATTTATCTTCAGTAACAACGTTAAACTGGCAGTCCTCTACCCAACTTACACTTAGTGCCATCGTGATATTCCTACAAAATTAAACAACTAAAAGCTATCCCCTTCTAACATTTATCCACGCTTGAGCCCCAAATAGCGTCATTAGATAACAGCGACTTAACTAGTACCACCTAGTTTCATCAACAAAAAAATGGTTAGAAGCAGATTTATCCCTAATATCAATACGTTTGATTCACAATCAACAGTAGATTACTCTGTTTGCCACAGGAGTAAACACTACACAAGGCGAATAATGGAAATATCAAATACATACCCTATCGGTACAGAAGGCCAAAAATGGGGTAACGAAGAAAAAGCGCAGTGGCTAGCTCAACAAAAAATTCAACGCTCTTACCAAGAAGAAGTTGTCACAAAGATTGATGCCCTTCGCGATCGTTTTGATGTGTCTCAATATGGCGCACTCAGTTATGACCCGGCAAAGTACCCGCTTTTGGTGATTAAATCGCGTAATTGGAGTAACGACAAACCAACAGCGCTTGTAACTGGTGGTGTACATGGTTACGAAACCAGTGGTGTACATGGCGCACTACTATTTGCTGATAGCGATGCAGAAAAATATGCAGAGCACTTCAATATCGTAATAGCACCTTGTGTTAGTCCTTGGGGCTACGAAGTCATCAACCGCTGGAATCCACAAGCTGTGGATCCTAACCGTTCGTTCTTCGAAAACAGCCCATCAGAAGAAGCTGCAAGCCTAATGGCGATGGTAAAAGCGCTTGGCGTAGAAGTCCTTGTTCATGTTGACTTGCACGAAACCACAGACTCTGATGAAACTGAATTCCGCCGTGCTCGTGCAGCACGTGATGGCCTCGATCATTTTGAAGAGATGATCCCTGATGGTTTCTACACCGTGGGCGATACTGAAAACCCACAGCCTGAACTACAGAAGGCCATTATCGACTCTGTACGTACAGTGACTCACATCGCTCCACCAGATGCTAACGGTAAAATCATCGGTTCACCGATCACTCAAGAAGGCGTGATCAATTACCCGCTAAAAGAACTAAGCCTTTGTAATGGTTTGTCTGATTGTACTTATGGCACGACCACAGAGGTTTACCCAGATAGCGATAAAGTTACCGACGAAGAATGCAATGTTGCACAAGTTGCCGCTATTACAGGTGCTCTTGACTACGTGCTGAAGCAGCTGTAAAAAAGTAAACATATCAAAGGGCTGGTAATCGGCCCTTTTTATCGCTTATACGTTAAAAAACCTGCAATAATTCTAACGACTTTGTCATTTCTGGGTAAAGTTCGGTTAATCGTTATCCTCTTCGCATCAATCTACATATACTGGTTAAACCAGCTAGCGTACAATGTTTATATGCATCGCCCGTAATAAGCGACAACAACTAAGTACCAGAGAGGATCTATGCGCCACATTATTATATTTTTCACCGTAATAATGTTGGCAGCCTGTGCCAATAACGCAGCCACGATAAGCGTTAACTACCCAACGTCACTTGATAGCTGTGTCGCCCAACTAACCAGCTTTAAATCTGAAGTGAAACGCCAGGGAGTACAAGATGCACAAGTTGTATGGGACAGCCGCTATCCGCACCTTGCTTTCAACCGCTTTAGTCAGGCTCAGCTTATTAAGCTAAATACTCGTCAGGATCAGCAACAATGGCTTAACTACACCTCAGCACAAGCCAAATCACAACGTCATGCTGAATATCGGAACTTGATTGATAAGCAACACTTTGACTTAGCATCCCTTGATTATTGCGCCGACAAGCTGACAAGCCATTCACGATTTGATACCCCTTTTTGGCAAGACATTAAGAAACAACCACCCGTTATTGCCTCAAGCTATGAACCTTGGTTACGCTTTTTTGGTGTCTACCCACTCAGTAAGCAAGTGGCAAAACCGGCTATTGAAGCAGAACAAAAACGGATCCTGGCGGATTTTGGTCATGAAAGTGAAGGCTATACCATTCGCTATGCCATGGAAAAAAACACCTCACTAACCAGCATTCAGATAAAAAAATGGTTTTCCAATGCGCGACAACGATCAGACAGCCAATGGCCTCAGCTGACTGACCAACAAATTTCTCAGCTGTTTAACCACTATGCCCCAATCATGACAATTGAATCATCGTCGGTTGATGATAAACCCGGTAGAGTCGAATACAGTCCAAACCTACAACCACTGGTTAATGCCACCGCGCCAACGGTTTACCTTAACCACAGTTACACCGAATTTCATGGCAATATTCACCTTCAGCTGAATTACAGTGTGTGGTTTGCCAACCGCACACCAACATCAAGCTTCGACCCCTACGCTGGAAAATTTGATGGTGTCATATTGAGATTGACCCTCGACCAACAAGGTCAGCCACTTATACTCGACAACATTCACCAATGTGGCTGTTACCATATGGTATTTGCACTTCAACCTCAGTTAAAATTTGCACAATTAAGCGAAGATATTGAAAAGCCATTAGTATTCCATAAGGCGAAACCTGCAGCAGAAAGTAGACTAAGTGTAACCCTGTCACAGGGCATACATATGATAAAACAAGTTCAGTGGACGAGTAATCCAACGCCAGCTCGTGCTTTAATGCCGCTTCCTTATGATGCGCTTCGCAGTATACCGACCTCGGAAGGCCAACATAAAAGCCTGTTTGATCAGCGAGGTATGCTATTGGCAAGTGAGCGTCTTGAACGTGTGTACTTATGGCCTTTTGGTGTTCCATCACCGGGTACTATGCGCCAAGTTGGCCATCATGCCACCGCTTTTATTGGTGAGCGCCACTTTGATGATGCCAATGTGTTAGAAGCCTTATTTCTGCCACCTCATTAACTAAAACAGCAATCACTGTGCATGCACAATGAATCCTCTAGGCATGACAAACAAACATTGTTAAGATCTTGTTTTCATGTGTTAAAGGAGCAACCCGTGCAATCAACATTTATTGATGACGATATAATCTTTCGTCAACACCAATTTGAGCTGCCGCTCGATTATTCAGCACCGCAAAAACAAAGCATTCAAGTTTTTGCTCGTGAAGTGGTTGATCTAAACAAAGACACGACAGATTTACCGTGGCTAGTATATTTTCAGGGTGGCCCGGGCTTCCCCTCACCTCGTCCAGATAGCCGCTCTGGCTGGCTAAAGCGGGCGTTGGAACAATACCGCGTACTGCTACTTGATCAGCGTGGTACCGGTCACAGTACAGTAATAAGCCACCAAACATTGGCACCAATGACAGCACAACAGCAAGCTGATTATTTAAGTCATTTTCGTGCCGATAACATTGTGCGCGATGCTGAAGCTATTCGAGAAAAGCTTGGGGTTAAGCAATGGTCAATTCTAGGTCAAAGCTTTGGGGGCTTCTGCTCATTGACATATTTATCATTTTATCCACAAAGTTTGACTCGCGCGTATTTAACAGGCGGTGTCCCTTCACTGACTCGTCATGCCGATGATGTGTATCAGGCCACTTATAAGCGTGTTCTTGATAAAAATAAGGCGTTTTTTGCACAGTTCCCGCAAGCACAGACTCAATGCCAAAAGATTGCTGAACACTTACTGGCAAATGATGTTCACCTGCCCAATGGTCAACGCTTCACGGTTGAACAATTCCAAATGATTGGCATCAATCTAGGCCGTAGTCACGCTAACGTTCCGATGTATTACCTATTGGAAGGTGCCTTTGTCAGCATCGAGGGTGAAGAAACTCTGAGCTATGACTTCCTCAATGCCATGCTGGCCGAGCAAAGCCATCAAACCAACCCTATTTACGCGATTTTGCACGAACCTTTATACTGCCAGAATACAGCATCAGAATGGTCTGCACACCGAGTTCGCCAGCAATACCCTGCGTTCAACTTCCAAAGCGGCCAACCATTCCTGTTTACCGGTGAAATGGTCTACCCATGGATGTTTGATCAATTCAGCTGCCTAAAGCCACTGAAAGAGGCTGCAGAGATACTAGCAACGAAACAGGATTGGTCAGAACTCTATGATGTAGAAGCTTTAACAAACAATACCGTGCCAGTTACTTGTGCAGTATATGCCGAAGATATGTATGTCGAGATGGCTTACTCGCTAGAAACCCTTAACGGTATACCGAACAGCAAAGCATGGGTCACTAACGAGTATGAGCATAATGGCTTACGTGCCGACGGTGAACGTATACTCGATAAGTTAATCGAAATGGGCAATAACATCGCTCACCTACCGCAATAAATCAGCCTTTACCCGGCAGTTGTCTATGCTTTAATGGAAACTAACTGCTGGGTAAACTGAATACCCACTGAATTTGACACAATATCCTCCACTATTGGCTGTTACAATCAGTATTATCATGCCTTGATATAACACATTTTTTTACTATCACTTACACAGGATGGATATGGCTTCACTTCGATTAATCACAACCTTGTGTCTCTCTATCTTTGCTATCGCGCCAAGCTTTGCCCAAGCTATCCCGTCACAACCTCTAACGGGTGAGGCTCTATGGCAATCACGTACCACTATTGACAACAAAGTCGTACTTGGCCGAACTGAAAAAGTCTATTTTCCTCAAATAGAGCAACTAAGCGGCATTGGCATTCCTGCAAAAATTGATACTGGTGCAGATTCAACATCTATCCATGCAACCAATATAAGCATTAGCGCCACAGATGAGGTGTTTGCGGGCCTGAAAGGCAATGCTCTTCTCGATGCCATCGCCACAGAATTTGATGCGTTAAATACGACCATGTTGCGCGACCGCGAAGATAAAACAGATATCATGGTCAGTTTTGATATCACGAATCCTTACTCAGGCGAGGCTGTTCGGTTAACCAAGCCGCTTTTTCGTCTAGCCATGATCAAAACGCGTAGCTCGGATGGGCATCTAGCCCGCCCTGTCGTTGAAATAGATTTGGATATCGCAGGTAATACTGTCCGTACAGAAGTTAATCTTGCTGATCGCAGTCGCTTTTCTTACCCAATTTTGATTGGTAAGACGTTTTTAAGAGACACTGCTTGGGTTGATGCTGGGTTCAATTACCTACAAGAACAGCAAAACGCCAAAGTTATCGGCCGTAAAGAACGAGCTACCGTCAACGGCCTAACCATGGAAACCAGCTACTCGCTACAAAATCGCTATAGCATTTTCCATGCAGCCAACATTCAAGTCGATGAAAAAAAGCAGCGCGTTAGTTTTACGATAGAAGGCGATGATAAAAAGAAAAAGCAAATGACCTTACCACTGGTCAAGATGCTCAAGTTCAAAAATGCCAGCCGCCCATTGGTGTATTTACCCGTTCAAATTGGCTCAGCAGAACACAAAGAAGACCGCTTTAATGGCTATATTCTTGCCTATTTACGTGACCGTTCTAAAAAGAGCAGTCAATTACGCTTAGGTACAGAAGCATTAAATAAATACTTTGTCATAAGCCTTAGCGACACCTACCTAAGTAATAAACCACTAAGCACACTAGACTCGGTTATTGCTGATGAAACCTCACTGATGATGAGTGCAGAAGAAACCATCCGTATTGATAGCGCAATAGTTAAAGCCAAGCCCTCAGGTATTATCAAAACGCCAGTTTTGAATGTTCCATACATCAATGAGCAAAGAACAGACTATGGGCGAATGGCACAATATAACGTGATTGATGCGAATGGTCAGCGTCGTAGCTATGAAAAGCCAATAAAAACTAAAGTCCGAGTGGGGCAAACCGTTCGCACTGTTGTCGGCTCTGAAATCAAGCTTCCTTCATCACTACTGTTAAAGGACATTGCCCTTGAAGCTACACCACACCTTGATGGCGAGGTATCTGTATTTGAAGTGAGCCCGAGTTTGGTGCATGGCTCATTATTTGTAAATACACGCTCAACGCATTTACTCGATAAGCAAGCTCCAACAACGGCTGGATATATTGAAACAGTTACTCTTGAAGGCATGACGTTCCCTGCGAAATTAGATACTGGTGCCGATGTCAGCTCAATGCACGCCACTGATATCAAAACCTTCAATAAAGAAGGTAAAAAGTGGGTCTCATTCACTTATGAAAACGCTCAAGGTAACAAACAAGCGTTTACTCGCGAAGTAATTGACGAGATGCGTATCAAAGCGCGCGCTGGAGAAAAACCTCAAGTTCGCTTGGTGGTGAGTATGCGAGTCAAATTAGGCGAGATAGAGAAAGAAGTAGCCGTTAACTTGCGCGACCGCAGCCGTTTTGAATACAGCATGATATTAGGTGAGAATTTCCTTAAGCACGATATTGTCGTCAGTAGCGACCAGCAATTTATCTACACTCAAAAGAACAAAAAATAGTTACACCTAAACCAGTGTAATTCTATACATTCTGTTTTTTACGACACGCCATAAAGAGAGCTCTGCAAAAAGCAGAGCTCTTTAACGAATACAAAGTAAAAGTTAAGCCTCTGCATCCTGATTGGCTGAATAAGACCAGTCTTCAAGAGCAAGGCTATAACACACGTGATAAATAGCTCCCTGACCACCCTGAGTGTCTAAAAAGTTGGTCAACACCATCACTCTGGCTCCCTTATCGTACAGCTCTTCATAATCTTTCATCCCGACAGTGAAGCTTCCCAGGCTCACATCGTGTTGAGCCGAGTCTTTTTCGCGTAGTTCTATTGTTACTTCGTCGCGATCTAATGGGAACCGAAAATAACGGTCGTAGCTGTCAAGGAAAGCCACTGTATCACCTTTATTCATTTTCATAACGCCACCGTTCGGAGGGCAAAAACCTGCGCCATCATGGGCTTGTTCGCCGGAAAAAGTCTGCTGAATATATACGTCATCATCACCTTCTGCCGCATTAGCGATCCATTCATAGACTT
Organism: Photobacterium makurazakiensis; assembly: GCF_050336715.1. Taxonomy (NCBI): domain Bacteria; kingdom Pseudomonadati; phylum Pseudomonadota; class Gammaproteobacteria; order Vibrionales; family Vibrionaceae; genus Photobacterium; species Photobacterium makurazakiensis. Next base: position 15,099 of record NZ_JAKJSJ010000077.1, on the reverse strand, counting down.
TCCCAATTGCTTGTACCGTTTCTCCTGCAATTTCAAACGCTTTACTGATTTTCTTAGCTTTCGGCGTTTTAAGATCGCCAATATATTCGGCTGTCTTATCTGCAACTTCTGCGATTAAAGCTGTCACAGCATCTATGACATCCACATTGCTGTTACATGAGCTTTGCTGACAACTGATTCCCAGCACACGTAGGGTCGGTATTTTCTGTGAGAGTAAACGCCATTTCACTGTATATTCAGCTTTTGACCCAGAAACAGTATTGGAATGCGTACTGATATCACCGTAATTCACTTGTGATGTATGAATAGTGAAATCCCCAATGATTTCGTCTTTAGAGGCATTTCCTGCACTGTCCTGCTCCCTAACTTCGATTTTGACGTTATCACCATATTCCAATGACAAATCAAGGGCGACTTTTCGATATTTATCACCGCTATCATTCATATCAAACGTATTACTGTCATCGGCATCTCTTGGGTAGGTACCCCAGTAATTCCCATCTACCCATATCTTGAAATAGATTTCATCATGTCCAGGTTCTCCGGTAACCTTTTGACAAATCAGCTCATCTAACCGCAGTGTACATTTTATGCTGCTCATGACTTTCCCTCTGCTCTATGGCGAATACCTTATTAACTTTAGAGTCTGAAAAAGTAGGCAGATGAGATTTATTTATAAATATGACTTTCCCCCCGTAAATTTTCAATTATAACGTTATTAATTACATTTAATTTTATTCAAATAATGCTGCTCGATACCTTAATTTAAATACACCAATTAAAAAGGAGCGCAGTGCGCTCCTTTTCTTTATTAAGCAAGAACAACCGTTATGATGCTATTGCTTTACTCTGTTCTTTTCCCTTCCGCTTTGCCCAGATACCGGCTAAAACAGAACCAGAAATATTATGCCAAATCGAGAAAATGGTGCCGGGTATTGCCGCTGCTGGCGTAAAAAACTTCATTGCAAGCGCTGTGGCTAGTCCCGAATTTTGCAACCCAACCTCAAAGGCCACCGTACGACACACTGGCTCACTAAAGCCAAGTGCACGGCAGCTGTAATAACCAGCCAACAGCCCCAAACTATTATGCAAAATAACAGCAAGTGCAATAATTGGCCCTAACGTACTTAAGTTATTGGCATTCAAGGCAACTACAATCGCAATAACCATTACAATTGCCGCCATTGAGATAAGTGGTAATACGTCACTAACCTTATCAACATACTTACGTGCCATCGTGTTAATTACTACCCCGATAGCGACAGGCATTAATACAATTTTTACCAGGCTAATTAGCATCGCACTAACAGGTACATCTACACTTTCTCCTACCAATAACTCGACTAAGAAAGGGGTTAAGACCACTCCCAATAGCGTAGAAACTGCCGTCATTGAAATAGATAGCGCAACGTTACCCTTCGCCAGAAAAGCCATCACATTTGATGATGTCCCACCAGCAACACTACCAACAAGTACCATACCAACCGTCATTTCGGTATTAAAACCCAAAACAAAACTGACCAACAATGCAGCCAATGGCATGATCAAAAACTGTAAGAATACGCCCACGCCAACAGCCGCTTTATGCTTGAGTACATTCGCAAAGTCTTTTGGAGACAAGCTTATCCCCATCGACAGCATAATAATGGTAAGCAAAGGTACTATCTGTGTTTTAAGATCAACAAATAATGTTGGCTGTAAGAATGCCAATACCGAAAAGACGACCGCCCATAGCGGAAATAATTGAATGATTTTCCCTATCATGATTTATCCCTAAATATGTTTAATAACAAAACATCCCATATAAATAGAATAATTAATAGCAGGAGTTACAATTCAATCTTATTCATTAATAATACAGCCAAAGCAGGTTAATTAATCCACGTTTCATATTACATTTGCAATAAACACCCAAAAGTAATACTTACAGCAAATCAATCGACTATTTTCCTATGGTAATTTGATGATAAAAAGCAATGCTGACATTAAAACCAGCATTAAAAAGGACAATAATGCCTTGAGCGCATTGCGGGAATTCATACAGAACCACGCGTATAATGCGGAAATTCTTCATTTTTAATGGGATATAGTGCTTTTAGATTAAATGTGGGATTAAGGATCTATCAGTAAAAAATAAAAAGATGAGGTGCAAAAAAATGCACACCTTCAATGCTTTACCACTAAATACTATAAGGAAAGGACAGCATTCATATGGCAAAAGTAAACTTAACCGTCGATAATTTCGACCGTAAAATCCTCGACATCGTACAAACCTCAAATCGCACAACCTCAGACCAAATAGCAGAGCAAGTAGGCTTATCTCCAGCAGCGGTGCAGCGCAGGTTAAAGCGTTTGCGAGCTCAAAATATCATTCAAGCCGATGTTTCGGTTGTTAACCCTAAAGCTGTTGGGCACGCTATGACGTTTGTTGTTCAGGTAACACTTGAGCGTGAGCGGGTCGATTTAATGCATAATTTCAAAAAAGAAATGAATGCTAACCGCTCAGTTCAACAGTGCTACTACGTCACAGGCAGTTCGGACTTTATCTTAATTGTGACAGCTATTGATATGGAAGATTATGATAGGTTCACAAGAGAGGCTTTCTTTGATAATGCCAATATAAAAAGCTTTCAAACCAACGTCGTTATGGATCCAGTCAAAGTTGGCTTAACAGTTCCAATTATTGATGAAGATACAGAGTGCTAGCCGTGATAACCATCATGAATTGATCGCCTTAAACTAAGCAGCAGAAAAACATTGTTACGCGCCACTTAAGTAAAGGTGATCTCTCCACCTTTACTAAGTAATGCTATTTGTCATGAACTGAAATAGAACATCATTTACCGATTAGCTCTTGATATAAAACTGGGTCTGTCGCACCTTCAGTTCCAATCACTAAAACACGGCTTTGCGAATTCAAACCAAGTTGCTGTGAGACCTGTTGTTGTGAACGGCTAATGACTGCAGCAGCCAAGCCAGGAACAGCCGACTCACCAGCCTCTATCATAGGATCACCTTGAAACCCTTCAGCTAATAGACGCATTGTTTGTGGTATAGCATCTTCACTCAGGGTCATAAAATCATCTACACCACTTTCCAAAATTGTCCACGCTAGCGCCGACACTTCACCACAAGCCAAGCCTGCCATTAACGTTTCTAAATCACCATGAACGACCACGGGTTTGCCCGCCTGAGCACTTTGCTGCAAACAATTCGCTTTTTCTGGCTCTACAATCACAAATCGTGGACGGTCTTCGCCCCAAAGCTCCCAAAAATAACCGCATACTGCAGACGCTAGCCCCCCGACCCCGCCTTGTACAAATACATGAGTTGGAATTTCACCGTCAAGCTGCTCAACAATTTCAGCAATCATTGCGGTATAGCCTAACGCGACATCCTTCGGAACCTCCATATACCCTTCATAAGAGGTATCTGAAACAATGACACGATCATTAGCTTTCGCCTCAGTATCAGCCATTTTTACTGACTCGTCATAGTTACCACTAATACGAATGACGTTAGCACCGAAAGCCTCCATCGCTTGTTTCCTGCCTTCGGAAACATCGCGGTGGATGTAAATAACACAGCCACAACCAAACATTTGTGCTCCCCATGCTACAGAGCGTCCGTGGTTACCATCGGTGGCGCAACTCACCACAATTTCAGCTACTTCCGCTTGCCACTTCCCTGCCAGTAAATCGGTAATTGTGGGCTTTTGACCATACCTTTTTTGCATAACCTGCTGCAGTTGTTTTGCCACAGCATAAGCGCCACCTAACGCTTTAAAGCTTTTTAGTCCAAAGCGACTAGATTCATCTTTGTACCATATGTGCGCCAAGCCAGAAGCTGTGGCAAGCTGCGTTAATGAATGCAGTGGTGTTACCTTATATCCAGGCCACAATTTAATGTCAGCTATCGCTTGGGCTGCATTTTCTACATTTAAAATGGCTTTCTGCTCATCCGAATAACAATTTTTACGCTGTGCATTTGGGTTTAAATAATGTGTCAACTGGCCTTCTATGAACGACATATCTTCCTCTCTTAACTTCGAGTAATGAGCAACCACGTCATTATTTCTCCTGACGTGAATACTTGCTTTGATAGAGTAAGTTTAAGCGAGGCACCTTGCGGGGAAAGTGTGTTATTACACCTTGAGTTAAGGCTTTTACGCAGTTTACTGGAAGTTTGTACAGAAAAAAATCAATCCGATTGTACTCACGGAGAAAACCGATACCCATGAATCGTGAGCAGGTATCGGATTAAACCAGTTACCAAAATAAGATATTAATTCTTCGGGCGGATAAATGGCATGTGGCGATTTACATCTTTATAAAGTAGGTAGCGGAATGGACCAGGGCCCCCGGCATAACAAGACTGTGGGCAGAAGGCACGTAACCACATGAAATCACCCGCTTCGACTTCAACCCAATCTTGATTTAAGTGATACACCGCTTTGCCTTGCAAAACATACAAGCCATGCTCCATTACATGAGTTTCATCAAATGGAATAACCGAACCAGGCTGGAAAGTCACGATATTGACATGCATGTCATGACGCATGTCTTCTGGGTTAACGAAGCGTGTCGTTGCCCAACCACCATCTGTATCTGGCATTTCAATCGGATCAAGATCATTTTCATTGGCAACGAACGCTTCTGGTACATCGAGGCCATCTACAAATTGGTATGCTTTTCGAACCCAGTGAAAACGTACAGGCTGATCGCCATGATTATGTACCGTCCAATCACAACCCGGAGGCAAAAAAGCATAGCCTCCCTCAGTCATATGATGCGGTTCGCCCTCAATAGTAATATCCATTTCACCCGCAACAACAAACAGAACGCCTTCTGCTGCAGAGTCTAATTCCGGGCGATTAGAGCCACCATTTGGATCTATTTCGACAATGTATTGTGAAAATGTTTCAGAGAATCCACTTAATGGGCGGGCGATTACCCACATGCGCATGTTTTCCCAAAAAGGCAAAAAACTGGTCACAATATCCGTCATCACACGTTTAGGGATAACTGCATAAGCTTCAGTTAATACAGCACGATCTGACAATAATTGTGTTTGTGGAGGAAGGCCACCTTGCGGTGAATAGTACTGACGTTTCTGGGTCATATCTTGTTGTCCTTCATACAAGAGAGTTGATTCTTTTATTTATTATTAAACACGAATCCTTAGCTACTTAACCGTAACTGGAACCATACACATACCATACACAAAAAATTAACAATTGATAATTTAAATGATTTAATTATTATCAGTGGATATGCCACTACTTCATCAGGTACCGCCATGCAGCACACGTTAGATCCCGTCTTATTGCGCAGTTTCGTTGCTGTGGTCGATACCGGTAGCTTTACCCGAGCCGCTGAAAGTACGCATCTCACCCAATCAACCATTAGCCAGCAGATCCGTAAACTGGAAGCACAATTGGGGTGCGAGTTATTAACACGAAATAAGCGTTTCACTACAGCAACGGTGGAAGGCGAACGCTTTGTCGCTTATGCTCGACGCATTCTGAGCATGATGGAAGATGCGATAGCACAAACTGCTATCGTCACGGAACAGCGACCGATAAGACTTGGCGTACCAGAAGACTTTGCGACAAATGAATTAATGCCAACTTTAACTCGTTTTGCCAGAGCCTTCCCAGATGTTCGCCTTGAAGTTAACAGCGGGCTCTGTAGTGACATTTGGACTCAATTTCAAAATAATGATCTCGACCTCGCACTGGTAAAACACCGCATAGGCTCCGCTCAAGGCCATGCAAATTGGCTCGAGCCTCTTTGTTGGATTGATGGGATAGAGAGTAATAATCTGAGAAAAACCACCGTACCGCTAGTCGGCCTACCCAGTACAGGATTGTACCGCAGTGAAATGGCCCATACTTTTGACTCATTAGAAAGACAGTGGAGAATGGCCTACATTACCACCAGCTTATCTGGCGTCGGCTGTGCTGTAGAAGCTGGGCTAGGTATCTCGTTGTTACCAAAGCGGTTAGTTAGTAAGGAGCATTGTATTTTAGGATTGGAAGATGGTTTGCCGGACGTACCCGCCTTAGAATTGTTACTCCATGTAGGACAACAAAAGTCGAGTCAAACAAAGTTACTTGCAGAGTATTTAATTGAGGCTTGCGATAAAATTTTTGAACAAGTTTAAGTTGTTACTCTCCATGAGTAACAGAAACCCTGAGTAGCAAAAAACAAGCTTTAATTAATTCCTCGATCGATGCTTTAAAACGCAGAGCATGCTGTTTTTAGTAAGTACGCGAGTAGATAAACACGATAAATAACACCCATTCCGCATTGTATTGCCACTGTAACTTCTATATCCTTGCGCAGCCCTGTGGGCACACCCTGTAAATACCAAACTCGCTATCCTGCCTCCATTCTGGTATTCATATTGGTGTTCAAAGAATATGACTAATAACAACACCTCCTTAATTCGTTTATTACTTGAATCGAAAGCACTTTTACGCCTTTCCATTCCTATTATTATTACTCAACTTGCCACACAAGGCATGGGCTTTGTCGATACCACAATGGCGGGGCAAGTGAGCCCTTCTGACTTAGCCGCTATCGCTCTAGGAACAAGCTTATGGGTACCTGCAAATTTATTGTTACGTGGTGTACTCATGGCATTAACACCCGTCACTGCATTTCATCGCGGCTCCGGTGATAAAGATAAAATATCATCTGAATTATTCCAAATGGTCTGGATTGCTTTATTTGGCAGTTTAATACTGATTGTTTATTTGAACTTCGGCGGAGCAATATTGAGCTTCGTAAATGTATCGGCCGAAGTTATTCCCATCGCTAGCAATTATTTAATTGCACTCGCTTTCGGTGTTCCCGGCATCGCGTTGTTCTATACCTTGAACAGTTTTTGTGAAGGAATGAACAATACTAAAGCACCAATGTTTTTCTCTTTGCTTGGTTTAGCTATCAATATCCCAATTAACTATATCTTGATATATGGTAAATTCGGTATGCCTGCACTTGGCGCAGTGGGTAGTGGTTGGGCGACAAGTATTGTTTATTGGGCGATGTCTATTCTGTTGTTTTTATACATCAGAAGACACCACCATTATAAAAATATTATCAACTACAGCCATTTCGCACCGCATTTCTCGCCTATTGCTAAGCTCGTTAAACTAGGGCTACCAATTGGTATAAACATCGCCGTGTGTGGCAGTATCTTTTCTGTAATTGCATTGCTTATTGGACGATTAGGCACAACCAATATAGCTTCGGCACAAATTGCCCTCAATATCTCAAGCATGACCTATATGATCCCAATGAGTCTTTCATTCGGCATTACGGTTCGAGTAGGACATGCACTCGGTCAAAATGATGAGCTTGCCGCTAAGCTTCGCGCAAAAGTCGGTATTGCAATAGCAGCTTTACTCTCAATGATTTCAGCCGCTTTCTTTATCTTGTTCCCAGAATGGATCACTCGCTTATACACGGCAGATCCTATCATTAGTACAACGGCGTCTTCCCTACTACTTTATACGGCAATTTATCAGATAAGTGATGCACTCCAGACTTCGTCAAATGGTGCATTAAGGGCATATAAAGATACAAAAATCCCGATGTTCCTTGCTTGTACAGCCTACTGGGGCATCGCTTTGCCGCTTGGTATTACCTTAGGAATGACGAATTATATTGTTCCTGCAATGGGAGAAACAGGCTTTTGGATTGGCATTATTGCAGGGTTGTCACTGTCCGCATTACTGATGCTACTGCGCCTGACCCAAGTGGTAAAACGCAGAGAGAGCCCGGACACTATGTTATGCGCCGCAGCAACTTAGCAGCATAAAAAGGCTACATCCTGTTGATTTAAGAAATTTAAAAAGGAGCATTTAGCTCCTTTTTATTTGTCTACAATTCGTTTGGTTAGAAGTGCAATTTAACGCCTACACCAAAGCCATTACTACCAAATGCCGTTGGATTTGCGTACTCGTCTTTAGACTCCCAAATAACGGATACATAAGGAGAGAAGTGCTTAAACCCTTTATACTCCCCCATCAACTCAGCTTCACCAAATTTACCTTTATGGCCTATATCCTTCAAGGCTGACCGAGTTGAATTTTTCACAAAGTTAAAATGCGCGGCGCGAAAATTTATATCCCAGTTATCGGATCTATAACCCAGTACCAGATCTTTGCGGTCTACATTCGTTGCGCCGTAAGTAATACGATCCAGCTTGTTAGACATTCCACGATCAAATCTATACATCGCAAAGGCATATAAGCCATTTCCATGATTATACATCCCAGCAAAACCCGCTTTTAGCATTGAGCGGTAGCCATCATCAAATTGGTATTTGGCCACGGGACCGAAACCCAATTTTTTATTAACCGGAAAAAAATACATAAATCCCGGAGCAAAAAAAGACTCGACATCATTTAAGTCTGCAAAGTCCCCCTCAATAGGGAAAAAACCATTCTCACTAAGGTCTTTGGACCAACTATGGTATTCAAGCGTGCTCAGTAACAAGCCAGGGCCGACTTTACCGAAGTTGCTGGTTAATTCCATATAATTACGGCTGAAGTGGCCTCGATGTTCTGAAACAATTTTCAGATCATGAGATGCCATAGGCTCTGTATTTAAAGCCCAAGCATTCGTTGCCGACAGTAATCCAGCAATAATTAATGTTTTATGTTTCATTGTTTGTCTCACCAATTTTATCGGTTCAGGTGAAATCCTGAGCTCTTTTATCATGATGAAATGCCCACTTATTCTCGGCATTTTTCATATTGATATTGGTGTGGATTAAAACAATTAACTTCGCTAATTTCTTGGCATAGCACGTCCGATACTTTGCCTTTTACGCCATGACATCCGCTGTTTGATGTTGATCATATTTTTGATATTAGCAACATATATACAACCAAGTTCATTTTACTGAGCTTTCATTCCTCTTCAAAGCCAGAAATAATAGCGACCACATAAAATAATAATGGATGGGCTCCTTATGCTTTGAATACAGGCCTAACTCAAAGTTAGACCAAAGGGGAAAATCGTGATGGCATTAAATGGTAAAAACACCCTAATACATTGAATTATATTGCTACTCCTTGTTATTCATTGGAAAGTAGAAATGAAAAAAACCTCGATAGTAGCCGCAGCACTCATCACCTTGTTCAATTCCGTTCCTGTCTATGCAGATGTGTTTAGTGATGCCGCCAAACTGGGTGCTAATGCAGGTGCGATGCAGTTTTGTAAGCGATTAGATAGAGAGAATGAAGGAAAGTATGATCTTCTTGGTTTACGCACAATGGGAGAGTTTGACAAGCTCGATAGCCGTGATCGAGCCAAGGCACTGATATACAGAGAGAAGGCTGAAGATAGGGGCATTTACCTAAACGACCCACTAGACAAATCACGCTGCAAAAAGCTACGACGTACAATGCACCTTGTATTGTAACGCTAAATATTTAGCAAGCCCCTTATAGCCTCCACATGGAGGCTTTTTTACCATTGCGGCAATAAAAAAGCCGCCTAGGTTAAGACGGCTTATAAAGAGTACATGAAACAAAGTTTACCGTAGGCGGGTATCTTTGAATATGTCTCCTCCTTTGATCACAACTTTAATATTGTCTGGGTTGGCGAGAACTTCAAGATCGCTAACGGGGTTCCCTTGTACGAAGAGCATATCGGCAAATGCACCAGGGCGTAATACACCAATATCAGCTTCTGGGTAAGGGTCTAACAGCCCTGAAAGCTTCAACAATTCAGCCGTATCAGATGTCGCTTGCTTGATCCCGATAAAAGAGCCGAAATATTTCTTACGTGCCGAAAATTCCATATTTTGCTTCGCATGTACTTCTGGCGTCCCGACCAAATCAGTACCAAATGCACACTTCAAACCATATTTTTCCACCAGCTCAGCTTGTTTTAGTAAGCCTTTACCGACGCGTTCCGTCTTCTGATATAAGATTTCACTGCCTAGCGGGATTTTTCGGTTAGCAATCAGCTCTGCCGTCGCATACTGAGGCACAACCCATACATCTTTATCGAGGCACATGCTGGCAACTTCATCATCCATGAACGTGCCATGCTCAATCGACTTTACACCTTCTTCTATCGCAATTTTCATCGCGGGTTGAGCATGGATGTGGCTACAAACGTACGATCCGTAATTAGTAACAGTCTCTACAATCGCACGTAATTCATCACGGGTATATTGAATGGTATCAAGGGGATCAAATAACGATGACGCACCGCCACCGCCGAAAATTTTGATCTGTGAAGCCCCTTTAAAAATCTGATCTCGAGTTCGCTTAAGGCACTCTGGTACCCCGTCGGCCAAGACAAGATGCTCTTGGCGCATAAAGCTAGAATCTTCAATTCCACGGTTGAAATTTGATCGCTGGGCTCGGTTCTGTCGATAGTCAGCATGACCACATGTTTGTGATATACCAGCGTAGCTAGGGTAAATTCTTGGCCCCGCAATAAAGCCATTATCAATGCTCTGCTTCAAGCCATAACAGTTACTGCCTACATCTCGAACTGTAGTAAAACCACGCTCTAGCATTTCTTTAGCAATAACGGTTGAGCGAATTGCCACCTCTTCCTCTGTCATCAAATCAATCGCATCGAAAGTGTCTGACAAAGCAATATGGGTATGGGCATCTATCAATCCGGGAATTACCGTATAACCATCAGCATCAATGACCTTATCGACATCATCGACAGCAATTTCATACTGATAAATATGACAAATAATCCCATCCTCTACCAATACACTGCAATCATGACGCAGCGGCTCATTGATCCCATCGAACAGTGACACATTCTTAATTAGCACTTTCATTTTAACTCTCCCTTACCTCGGAAATATGAACAAGCGTTAGCGATGTTGATCGCAAACCATTAATTACTCGCTAACAACGTCAGCTTGTTTGCTTTCATGGCTAGGATTTTCGAGGTGATAACGATTAAGTTCGATGGCGTAGGCTTCGATAATTTTCTCGGCCGAACGATCAATATCTTGCTCATTGGTATGGCAGCTCAATACTGAAAACAGCATCGTCTTGAGCCCTTTATAACCCGACGTTGATGGATAGCAGTAGCCATCTTGCTGTAAGCGATGTACCACTCGCTCGGTCAAATGATTCCGGAATGTATCATCACCAATGCCAAACTGAGCCGAGAAGCGATTCGAGATGACATCATTAAGAATGGTGATCCCCTCAATTTGCGCTAGCGTGTCTGCCATTCGCTTAGCTAAGTCACAACAGGTATCAAGATGCGCTTCTATACCGGCTTTACCCAATGTTTTAATCGCCGCATACACTGGTACGCCGCGGGCACGTCGAGAGGCGGCAATACCAAAATTAATTGCATTGCGGTCGGGTTTTGCCATTGCATCGTTGAGATAATCTCCCATGTTGCTCCCCCCCATTGCACAGGCCAATGCAGCCGCATCTTTGACAATCACCATGCCGCAGTCATAAGGCATGTTGAACCATTTATGGCCATCAGTATCGATAGAGTCAGCCCTTTCAATCCCTTTCAATAAGTGACACTGACGCTCACTTGCAGCCGCCCATAAACCAATGGCACCGTCGACATGCAACCAAGCATTAGGATGATCAGCAACACAATCTGCCAATGCTTCAAATGGGTCAAACGCACCAGAATCAATACAGCCAGCTTGCGCACAGATTAAAGTCGGGCCATCGCAACGCGATAAGATGTCAGGTAAATATTTAGGAATGATCCTCAGGTTACTATCCGTTGGAATTGTATGGATATTTTCCAACCCAATACCAATCATTGAAAGCGCACGCTTAATGGTTGAATGGATCTGATCGCTCACCACTACATGAACCCGCGGGGCATCGTAAAGGCCTTGCTTCGCCACATCCCAACCAGCCCGTTGAAGCAATGTATTACGGGCAGTGATCAATGCGGTATAAATGGCTTCTTGTGCGCCAGAGGTAAACCCTAGCCCAGACTGCTTAGATAAGCCCAGCAGCTCAATCATCCATTCAGCAGCCGTTTCTTCGACTATTGCCATCGACGGGCTCGACACGTAATAAGGTACATTTTGATCCCAAGCACTTACCATCCAGTCTGCGGCAAGTGACACAGGAAATGTACCGCCTATCGCGTAACCAAAAAAGCGGGGACCACCAGAGCTCATTAAACCTTGTTCAACGTTTTCGGCAAGCTGCTGAAGTACAGTATCTGGGCTGCTCGAGGAAAGTGGTAACGCACCACCGATAGCCTGTCGCAGTGATTCGGAGATCGCCAGTTTATCGACTGGGCGATCTGGCAATGATTCTAAATAAGAGACCGTATGGTCAAACGATTGATTAAGTAATTGACGGTATTGATTAAACTGATGAGACATAACACTGTTCCTCTTCATGATTGCTATGCCGCTAAGTTACTTCGTCTTCAGTTTAATTATTTACCATTTCACGCCACCAACATATTCTAATATTCAACAACCTTACGAAAAAGCAAACATAAAGGGTTATTAATCGAAACTACTCAGGAGTAAATCTTATTCAAGCAAACACCATAGAGTTAATAACAAGACATTATCAAAACAATAATTATTGATAATTTAATCTGTGTAAGGACAAGCGGTATAATAGTTATCAATAATGGTTGCTGGTAGCCCATTAACACTAGCAGATTCGCTTAGCGTCACTATAGAAGGGTGCGATATGAAATTTCTCCATACGATGATCCGCGTTACTGATCTCGATAAATCAATTGAGTTCTACACCAAGATCTTGGGAATGCAGGTACTGGATCGCTTTGAAAACACAGAATATCGTTACTCGCTTGTGTTTGTAGGTTACGAAAAAAACGGGGCAACCATTGAGTTGACGTATAACTGGGATACTGACGCTTACGAACTGGGCAATGCCTTCGGCCACCTAGCACTAGGGGTTGACGATATTTATGCAGCCTGCGACAAAATCAAAGCCCAAGGTGGCAATGTAACACGTGAACCAGGCCCAATGCTTGGCGGCACTACACATATTGCCTTCGTAAAAGATCCCGATGGCTACGCTATCGAACTTATTCAGACTAACAAGTAAGCACTGGTTGGAGAATTACCGATGAAAGATGCACTATTTCAGCCAATGCGACTTGGCAATGCCTCACTAAAAAACCGTATCGTTATGCCACCTATGACCCGCTCTCGCGCTAGTCAACCAGGCAATATGGCAAATGACATGATGGCTGAGTACTACGCACAGCGTGCTGATGCTGGCCTGATTGTTGCAGAAGGAACTCAGATTTCAGAAATGGGCCAAGGTTACGCTTGGACACCGGGCATTTATACGCAAGAGCAAATAGCCGGCTGGAAAAAAGTGACAGATGCAGTACACGCAAAAGACGGCGTTATTTATGCCCAGCTTTGGCATGTTGGCCGTGTAACCCACCCTGAGAACATTGGTGGTCAGCAGCCTATTTCGTCTTCAGCACTAAAAGCGGAAAACGTTAAAGTCTTTATTGATGATGGTAGCAATGCCCCAGGCTTTGTTGATGTGGTTGAGCCACGAGAAATGACTAAAGACGACATCAAGCACGTTGTTGCCGAGTACCGCCAAGCCGCACTAAATGCTATTGAAGCGGGGTTTGATGGCATCGAGCTGCACGCAGCAAACGGCTACCTTGTTAACCAGTTTATCGATTCAGAAGCCAATAACCGTACCGATGAGTACGGTGGTTCAACCGAAAACCGCTTACGCTTTTTAGGTGAAGTGGTAGAGGCAATGACTGATGCGATTGGTAGTGAACGTGTCGGTGTCCGCCTTGCCCCGTTTACTTCACTCAACGGGACGGTAGATAACACCCCTGTTGAAACTTACACGGCTGCGGCTGCACTCCTGAACAAGCTTAATATAGTTTATGTTCATATTGCTGAAGTAGACTGGGATGATGCGCCCGATACACCAGTAGAATTTAAGCAGGCAATTCGTCAAGCTTACCAAGGTACAATCATCTACGCTGGTCGCTACAACACAGAAAAAGCATCACAAGCTATCAGTGACGGCTTGGCCGACATGGTAGGCTTTGGTCGCCCATTTATTGCCAACCCAGATCTACCAAGTCGCATTATGAATGATTACCCGCTGGCTGCGCATGATCCAGATACACTGTTTGGTGGCGCAGAAAAAGGACTACTTGATTACCCAGAGTATCAAGCAAGCTAATTGCTGTACCCTTACGTAGTAGCTTATCGAGCCCTATTCACTATGAATGGGGTTATTTAATTTAACGGAAGTTGAAAACAGAATTACGGTATTGATACCCCCTTATTATGTAAAGGGGGTATCATTAGATATTTATACAAATCAAAAATGGTAATTTGCGATGATAACTATTTGTTGAGAGTTATCTATTTCAACGCCCTCTTCTTCAAAATCTTGGTGCATATATCGATACAGGATATCAGTGTTCCAATCATTATTGATCTTGAAAGAGGACCCAACCTGAAGACCTCTAAGAAATTCCAAAGAACTCTCTTCAACTATATCATTATAACCAACCCCTAATAAAAAACCGCCACTTAAGGATACCTTATTAGTTAAATGATATAAGTAATCATAAGAAGAAAAAAACAAACTTTGTGAAAACTTATCTTTATAACTGTATGTAGCCATTACTCTATGTTTTGACTCTATTGTCAAACCAGCGTTCAGTTGTAAAAAAGAATCTTCACCATTTAAAGAGCTTTCACCACTAAGCCTGTCATTTTGATAACCAACACCACCACCGACAAAGTAATCAGCCTTAGCCATTGAAGTTAAAGAAAAAAACATCAATACGACAAATATACCAATTTGATTAAGTAAAATGTGAAGTTTGCATAATTTAGGGGATTTTAAAATAGACATTATATCAACTACCACCCAACTAATTGTAAAATATTAGAAAAATAACTTAGAATGTCTAAGTAGGGTCAACATCAATTGTTCATAGATGTATCCAATGGCAGACAATAATTCCAAAAGCATAGACGAACAATATGGAAATCACTTTCTCATATTCAAGAAAACTTGCAACATTATCATTTAAAATAATCAAGAAATAAATCCACATAAAATAGTAATGC
>NZ_JAKJSJ010000076.1:0-28204 GCF_050336715.1 Photobacterium makurazakiensis | reverse complement strand
ACTTTATGTAATCACTGTTGCGGTATGTACAAAAAAGCCAGCAAACAACTGCTGGCTCAATGAGGGGGAGCGTTAAGCGGTTAGGCTCAACGGCCTACCTCTATAACAAGTTGGCAAGATTACAGGTTAGCAAGTTGCGCCTTTCTGTCTTTGTTCACCACGCAGAAATTTCCGCGCTTGGTGCGACATTTCGAGCACCTTTCGCACTCTACAGGCGCTCTGTCGTCTTCCTTCCAGCGCTTTACCAGATGCGGCTCAGACAACAACGGCCTTGAAAGCGCAAAGTATTGGATGTTGGTGTTATTGGCGATGTCTTCAATCGCAGCAATATCGGTTAACCCACCAACCGTGATAATCGGTACATCCACTTCTTGGCTAATAACATTGCCATATTCGTGGAAATATCCCTCTTCTTGGATGGTATAACCATCATGGGACTCACCCACCATGGTGTTTGCCTTGCCATGGATATTACCCGAAATAATAATGGCATCTACACCCACTTGTTCTAGCTTTTTACACACAAGGCGCGTTTCATCAAAGGTTAAACCGCCTTTGAAGAACTCAGTTGCTGTAAGCTTAACCATGATCGGGAAGTCGTCGCCCACCAGCTTTCTGGTTTCGGCAAAGATCTCCAACAGGAAGCGCATTCGGTTCTCTAAGCTACCACCATATTCATCTTCACGACGATTATAGTATGGGCTTAAAAACTGGTTAATTAGATAAGTATGGGCTGCGTGGATCTCAATACCATCGAAGCCTGACTCTAATGCCCTGAGACCCGCTTGAGCAAATGCATCAACAATGTAGTCGATATTATCTTTGGTCATCGCTTTACCTTGTGTCTGCGTGCCTCTTTCACACACATCACTTGGTGCAAAGATCACTCGCTCACCAACATTATAAGTGGTTTTTGTACCACCATAGGCAAGCTGCATGGCAATTTTAGAGCCATGGCGATGTACAAGATCGGTCAGCTTTTTATACTCATCGATAAATGAATCGTTATACATGCCCATCATGCCGGCATTGGGCTTTTCTTCTTCGACAATATTTGCGTAACCGGTAACGATTAGACCCACCTCGCCTTTCGCAAGCTCTTCATAGATGGCATACAGCTTATCCGTCATATGGCCGTCTTCTGTTGCCATATTTTCCCACGTCGCGCTTCGCATAAAGCGGTTTTTCAGTGCTAAGTTGCCAATGCGGGTTTCAGTAAACAAAGTACTCAAGTCTAATCCTCTTAAATTTGTATTGCCTGCTCAACGATAAATACAAAAAAGAACAGCCACACCGTTAGCATGGCTGTTCCTTTTCTATTTACTGCTCTGATCCAGTGAGCGGAGCGGGATTCTACCGAGAAAATCGACGACAAAACTTAATCTAGATTAAGGTTAGGTCATACAAATCATCGAAGGCTTTACCTAACTAACATTGATAAACAACAAAGCTTAAAAACTATTCTAAGCCGTCCTATTATTTTTATTTAAATACTTAAACGAATGTCTAGAAGACCTCATTTACTAGTTACTAGTTACTAGTTATCTACGAATTTACTGTGACGATATCTTTTCGACTGCGTCTTTCATCCAATTTATCTCCGCTTTTAGTCCTTCAATAATACGCCCATAAAGTAGCTTAGCGCTTAGTGGCATCGCCATTTGAGCCATATCTTCTAACATGTCTAGTATGCTTTGTAGTGATTTTTGCCTCTCTTCAAAGCATTCAAGTACCTTAGATACAGGTAACAGGTCGATACCGCATAGGGCAAGGTTATATCTTGGGTCAGTCTCTCTGGCATATGTTAGCGCTTCTATTGTGGCGAGTTCTAAGGCTTGCTTTCCACCATCTGTCACATTGTAAATTCTTCCGGTTGGCCCCTTGCTCTGCTTTTGAGTATCAGGCTGGGATAGCACAAAACGTCTCTTTTCAAGCTTCTTTAGTGTGACGTAAATTGAAGAGGAGCTAACGCCACTCCACGCACCATAGCCTCGCTCTTCAACGATCTGTCGAAGTTGGTAGCCATTGCAGTTGCCTAGCTCTTCTATCAAAGAGAGCAGTGCAAATTCTGAGTTGTTGATCTTATAGTCCATATATGGAATATTATCGCTTCATAATATAAAGTCAAGTCAGCAGATGCACGTAGTAAACAGCTCTTATTGCTAAAAGAGAGTTAATTGACGCATTAGGAAGTGCCTACAGTCTCAAGGGGGATAGTCAAATTTATATATATCATCTGGCTGATATGTAATTCTTTTTTGTAGGACTCATTGATGAAAGACAACCAAGTATTCTGCGTATTAGGCGCCACAGGCCGAATCGGAATTGAACTAACCGCTAGCCTGCTCTCTAAAAACTTAACGGTTCGTGCCGTAGTGCGTGACAAGACTAAATTGCTAAATATGCTAAAAGAGAGAGGGATCAGTGCTGACCAGCCTACCCTTTCTATTTTCGTAACAGACCTGTTTTCAGCTGTGCCAAATACTGCGCTAAATGACGCTTTTTCGAACTGCTCAATGGTGTTCAACTGCGCCTCACCTAAAATTTCATGGGTGCCATTATCGAAAGTGAATAGACAATGGGGAACCCCTGTTTTATCTCTCACTCGCCGTTTGATTGAGCATGCCAACCAAGCTGATATCAAACCTCATGTATTTACGTTTATTGGCCCAGAGTACTTTGGCCAATATGACGCCCATATACGCCCCCATCATAGAATCTTATCCAAGCTGTTAAAGGCAATCTATCCAGCGCTGAAGGACAACTACTTAGAGACAAATTTAATCCTTGATGGTGAATATAAGAAATGGACAGTGCTACGCTGTGGCGGTATTCGTCCAGGAGTAAAAGGAAGGCTGGGCAACTCACAAAACGTTGGTATGGACTACAAAGTGGATGGCAGTAATTACAAGCTTGGTAAAGGTTACTCACTACAGGCAGAAGATCTCGCCGCTTACCTGACAAGTCTGATTGAGAATAAAACAGTTGGTGACTTAGAAGCACAGATGCCTTTCACCTTTAACACTCATTTTTCTGTTTAAACATCATCGATATACATTGCTGAATTAGCCACTTTTAAACAATCACTATTAAATATTTCGAGCACATCGCCCTATATGGGCGATGTGCTCTTATGGTTATAGCTTCTCGTACATCGGTTCTCCACCAGCATTATTGTCATCAAGTGACTGAGCCATCTCATTTTGGTGAGCGTCGGAAGTCAACAGTTCAGGCTTTCTCAACCAGCGAATTAATGTCAGGCTACAAGCTAGAATAATTACTGTTGCAGGAAGTCCCCCGAGGTTCGACAGTTGCTTCACCCCATTGATACCAACCGTACTCACCATGATCCAAGCAACCAAGCCAATGACTCCCCCCCAAAGTATTTTGATCGGGAGTGACGTTCCTTCATCAGACTCAGAATCGAAATCTTTTGTACATAAATCACCGATGGCATCAGTACTAGAATCCGCTGCAGTTACATATGAAATGAACGCAATCAGGATCAAAAAGAATGAAGTTAGTCCGCTGAAAGGCAGTTGCCCCATAATATGATATAGAAGCTGTTCTATACCCTGTTCATTAAGAACGGTATATAACCCACCATTACTTTGCGCATCCATATAGATGGCAGTACTGGAAAATACCGATACCCAAACCATGATGAACAAGCTTGGATAGATCAAGTTAACCTGAATGAACTCTTTCACCGTGTAACCACGGGCAATCTTGCCGAGGAACATTGCAGTGATAGGCGCCCATGCAAACCAAACCGCCCAATAGAATACGCTCCACCACTGAGGCCATGGATCATTGGCTGCCTGACCGGTAAACAAGCTCAAACGGAAGAATGATTGGATAAACTCGCCCACCCCTTCAACTCCAAGCGCCAAAATGTAAGTTGTTGGGCCAGCAAAAAGTACAAAGACAAACAACGCAATAAGCATCCAAAAGTTCGCCTGTGACATACGGGCAATACCTTTGATCAAGCCACTAGCTGCAGAAAAAATGAAAGTACCCACGATCACAGCGATAAATATGCCAAGCGTAAACATATTACGCTCAATCTCTACAAACTGGCTTACACCACCTACTAAAGTCAGCGCACCGGTACCGAGCGATGAAGCCATCCCCACCACCAAGGAGTAAAGAGCAAGAGCATCAATCACATCGCAAACTTGTGGCGTCAGGTAACGGCCAAACACCGGACGCAATGAGCTGGAAATCGAAAACGGAAGCTTAAGATTATAAAATGCGAGCGCAAAAATAAGCGCAGGAACACAATAAATAGCGTATGGCGTCGGCCCCCAGTGCAAAAACATCGCTGAAATTGCAAACAGTGTCGCATTTGCGCTGCCAGGCTCGATACCCAAGCTCTCTGGCGGCCCATAGATGTGGTAAATCGGCTCCGCAGTAGTCCAGAACAGTACACCCACCGCTAATGTGGTGCAGAGAACTATCATAAACCAGCGTTTTTTATTGATACGAGGCGTACTAGACTCCCCCCCAATGCGAATATTACCCAACTTAGAGAAATAAGTGATCACGATAAGCACCAGCAGGTAGAAACTCCCGAGGCTGAATAACCAGGAGAAATGCTGCAAGATACTGTTGTTAATCGCACCAGTGAGCGCGGTGAAACCCGCTAAGTCAACCAAACTAAATACTAATGCTGCCATCAATATCAAGAAGGTTGGGAAAAAGACCAAAGGTCGAATATTCTTAATCATTTACTCATCCTTGAACATCGATTACATGTAGTTGCGCTTGATGGTTTCATCAAAACTTTTTTCAAAAATTACTTCCCCATCACAACAGGCTTTCCATTGTGCTTTAATGTAGAAGTGCTGTGCATCACACGTCATGACATAGTGCGCTTCTATCGCAGTACGCCAGCTATCACGCCCCATATCCACACACAAGTGAATGTCATTTTTCGCACTTAAGGGGTCTTGCGGGTGAATCGACAACGCTTGCTCAATGGTAAAATCAATTTCGCTCTGCGATGAAGTGATAAACTGACGTCCAAAATCTTCAACGGTTTCAAGGGTACTCACACCGGTTTTATAGTCCCGATGAACAATACGTTTACTGCTTGGCTCACGTATTACTTGACCATCAAACGCCACAGGCTTGTCATAACTAGGGACAAGTTCTGACGTTTCAGGTGATAGATTCAACGGAAGACTCACTGAACATTGCGATGGTTGTAGCGTCAGCGTAGCATCTTCAGCACACGGCCATATCAGAGGCCAGTAAGAAGTCGATACGGCAATCCGTACTTTATGCCCTTTTGGCACGACATAAGCCATATGGTTTAACGCGACATCCACATCATAAACTTCACCAGCAACAAGCGATTCAGGGAACTCGTGACTGTTACGGTGAGAGAGATTCAACAGACCGTGAGTTATCCGAGTAACCTCGCCAGTAGGATGCACATCAGAGATCCTGACAATAACATAGGCCTGTGGCTTATCACTTGATAGGGATAAATGCGCCATTACCTGCCCTGCTATCGGCAGATCTTCTGTTAGTGTATCGGAATCAAAAACCAGTGAGCCAGCATCATCAATACGTTGATCTGCCGGGTTTTCCATATCCATTCGAATACCAACACAGAAGCGACCTCCGTCTAAGCCGACCGTTTGTGGGGAACGGATACTCAGAGGCTGACTATCTGAAACCGTGTCTGAGGCCGTATCGGACAACCCTTTATCTGATAGGTGCCATTTTTTATAACTGGTGTTAAGGGATGGCCATGTTGGCTCACTCACCCAAGACCCTGCACGATGTTCATAATCGGTTTGTGGCAGTACGCTTTCCTGCAGGTAATAATGCAGCTCTGGTTCTTTCTCTATGCCATTATCCGTACCTTTCAACCAGCGATCCCACCACCTGACAGATTCAGCGACATAATCCATCTTTGGGTTTGGATAGGCGATATTAGGGTATTTATGTGCCCATGGCCCGACGAGACCCTTCTTTGGACCAGACAAATTACTCAGTAGAGAAAAAACAGTGTTGCGATAGCCATCTGCCCAACCACCCATCGCGTAGACAGGTATTTCAATGTCTGAGTAGTCCTCACAGACCGAACCATGCTTCCAGTAGTCAGAACGTGTTTGTTCCGTCAACCAAGGTTTTGCCAAAAACGGCATATTATTGAGCCGGTCAAGCCAGATATTTTTCCAATCGTCGCCAACCAATTTAGCGTCTGGAGAGCGGCCTAATGCATAAGCCCAGAAGAAAGCAGCCCAATCCATATTATCATTCAGCAAACAACCACCAGCAAAGTGAATGTCATCCCTGAAACGATCGTCAGTCGAGCATTGGGTAATAATTGCTTTTAATGCCGGGGGTTTAAGTGCTGCTATCTGTAAAGAATTAAACCCGCCCCAAGATATGCCTACCATACCGACGTTACCGTCACACCATTCCTGCTTGGCAATCCAATCAATCACATCGCAACCGTCTTGAAGCTCCTGCTGTGAATATTCATCCTCAAACAGACCTTCTGATTCGCCACATCCCCGAAGATCCACACGAATACAGGCATAACCATGTGCGGCAGTTTCCGGCATCGTGATTTCATCACGGATGATGGTGCCGTCATTTTTACGGTAGGGAAGAAACTCTAATATGGCGGGGACAGGGTTAGCAGCAATATCAGCAGGCATCCAAGCTCGATAAGCGAGTCGTGTGCCATCAGGAAGGGTAAGCCAGTCGTGGTGGATCTCTTGTACGATCTTCATTGTCATCCTTGTTACATAAGCAAAGAACCTTCTATGTTATAGCGCGTAGTTTGTCAGTAAATCAGTATTTAGTTACCATGGTGTTAACTTTAAGTTCACACAAGTAATACTATGCCCATAAACTCCAAGTTAATACCCTCCACTAATAGCCTAATTATGTTTGAAGCGGCTGCGAGGTTGGGGAGTTTAACGAAAGCTGCAGATGAGCTTTGCGTGACGCCTACAGCTGTAAGTAAACAGATCAAACAACTAGAGTCGCTGCTGAGTACAGAGCTGTTTATCCGCTCACCACAAGGTGTGCGTCTTTCTGACGAAGGGCGCCGATATTTAGAACGAGTAACAGAGGCACTAACAATACTTGCTGAAGAAACTCTGATCATGGATGAGGCCGCTAATGTTCCAGCCTTGGATATTGAAGTCGGCCCCTGTTTTTTGCACTTTTGGCTATTGCCTCGATTAGATCAATTCCGTCAAGAGCATCCTGATGTTCTATTTAATATTAATGTGAACAACGAGCGTCAAGTAGCAACCGATGACAACTATGATGTCGCGTTTTTCTACTCCCCTATACACTCGCAAAATCAAAATAACTATCTGGTATTTCATGAACGGGTATTACTAGTATGCAGCCCTGGGTTCCTCGAAAAGCACGGCGGAAATATTGATATATCAACAGTGTTTGATTTCCCCCTTGTCATGCTAAAAGATGAACTTGAATTCTGGGAGGGTTGGCAAACTTGGGCTGAAAAATCAGGACTAGAATACCGTATACCACATGATGCGATTTGCATGACGGACCAAGTTGCCGTGATACAGGCAGCCATCAATGATGCTGGAATTGCCCTCGTGTGGGACTGGCATGTTGAAGAGTTATTGGAAGCCGGCCAGTTGGTTGCTCTAACTGAATTGCTTGATTTTACTGATAAAGCTTATTTTCTCTCGGTTGCCGATCACTGTACAGATCCAGCCGCTCAAACATTCGTAAACTGGGTGCTCAAACAAGAACAGTCAGCATCCATTACGCGTTTATAATAGGGTTTTATGTGAATTAGCGTTACGTGAGACGAAAAAGTGATCAGAAACGTAAAATTTGAAGTCACGAAAAGCTAGCATAGATTGCTAGCTTATCTATATGAAAGTCTGGTCAATAGTAATCAGCCCAAGTGGTTATGGACAATTCTGAATTAGATATCTAGTTCATCTAACCCGAATCTTACCAACCTCATTGCTACGGCTATATAAATACTTCGGATGATATATCCAATATACATCTGGATTCTCAGAATCTTGTGCTATCCATAACTCAATCTCTCCGGAATGAATAACAATGCGCAATAAGTTTCTATCTACTGGCCGGGTTCTATTTGTAGCAATATATCTCTGTTGTTTTAATGCACTGATAAATCTTTTCTCATCAACGTCAACAGTTGAACTTATAATAAAACTGTATTCGTTCAACTGTTCTGAAATTTCATTTCTAACCATGTATTTAAGAWAAAATAACGAAAAAAAACTGATGAGCATTACACAAAAAAATAGAATCATAACCTGCTCTCTTCTCTTCCATCCTTTGAATATAGCAGTAAGAAAGATTGTAAAAACACACACAGGGATAAGAGCATGTACAACCACATGCCATGTATCAAATAGTTCGCTCATAAAATACCTAATTACATAAATCACCAGGCCACAATGTGTGTGTTATATCCATTACTCTATTGATTAAACAGGAGCTCTAACTTCCCATCCCAATTAATAGTATTTACGACCCACTCATCCTTGGGCTTGTAGAATATGCAATTATACCGCATTGCGTGGTACTCAAACTTTATAGCATAAGTGTGCATCACAAAGCTTGAACCAACTTCTCGGGTGTCAATAAACTCAGTTCCTAAGGCAGAACCAGATCTAAATGTAAATAGCTCAAACTGAGACATTCCTTGGTGAACAAGCTTGTTAATTTCTTCCTGATTAATCGGCCAATGCGGCACCAGAATGTCAGCTAGATCTTTCATTTTACCTTTCTCGAATAACTTAGCTGAACTATGGCATAGCTCTTTGGTGCCATCTATATCGGGCACACTAGCGGTTACCTTTGTGACCATCCCTAATAGTAAAATCGCAATATAGACTCTCAAGATCTACTCTCCTTTTATTTTGAACTCGCAATCGTTATCGGCATGCATTCCTTACATGCTAGTTTCTCATTTTATGAAGAAATAATATGCAACTCAAGCAGTATTGTTGCACATTTGCTCAAGAAACTGCTCCAACACCGATTCTAGTATGTCAATACTACCTTGTAGCTTACCTATATACTCCTACACACAGAATCACCTAATTGATTATTAACCTTAACCCATTTAATTAACTATTTTCTTTCAAGCTCACCTTCTTAAATAAGAAAAAAATAAATCAAGTATCTGGSGTATAAAATTCGGCTTATAGCGTCTCTAACTCACAACGGGGCATAAATAAACTAAAACAAATCGGTCTGACTCGGAGCTGGACAAAACTGATTTAAAGCAACGCTTTTTACTCTTCACTTGATGGAAATCACTTGCAGAGAATGGTGACTGATGTAATTTGTCATGCTTGATTCACATCTTTTGCCAACAATACGGTCAACTATGCCAAGTAAAAACATCAAATTTATTGCCGTCGATATGGACGGGACTCTGCTCGATCAAAATAGCCAATTACCTGAAGATTTTTATTCGGTTTATCAACAATTAGAGCAACGCGATATCATTTTCGCCGCCGCATCAGGCCGACAGTATTACAGCTTGATGGAGACGTTCGCACCGATTAGCGAGCGGATGATGTTTATCGCTGAAAATGGCACCATGGTGATGCACCAAGGCAAAGAATTGTACCGCTGTGAAATCGATAAATTCTCTATTGAAGCGATTATTCAGCAGGCGCGCGCAATTGACGGGGCAAATATCGTCTTATGTGGTACGAAGTCGGCTTATATTGAAACCCAAGACCCAAAGGCGCTAAATGAGTTCGCTAAATACTATCATCGTTGCCAGTATGTCGACGATCTTTTAGCTGTCGATGATGAATTTATTAAAATTGCCATTTGTCATTTTGATGGCACAGAAAAACATGTATTCCCAAGTTTTGACCGCGAGTTTGGTCAAAGCCATCAAGTTGTAGTGAGTGCGAAAATTTGGCTCGATGTGATGAATGCCAAAGCCTCTAAGGGGGCGGCAATTGAACACTTACAAAATACGCTTGGATTTAGCTATGAGCAGACGATGAGTTTTGGTGATTACCTTAATGACCTAGAAATGCTCAAAGCGAGCTATCACTCTTACGCAATGGACAACGCCCACCCTAAAGTAAAGCAAACCGCGCGCTTTTCAGCGCCTAGTCATCGAGATGCTGGCGTAATGACCGTGATTAAACGTGAGTTACTCGATTAAGCCTGATAAAGCTCGAGTGGAAAGCTGTCAGGATCTTTAAATAAATAGGGGCAACGCATTGTGCCCCTTCCCCTTTAACATCCCCCTCCCAAAAAACATCAGTTAACGCTTTGTTACAATTTTACATCCTAAATGTTGCTTATTTTGCCAACCCAAACAAACACTGCATTGTTATCTATACAATAATCATCAATTAAAATTAACAAGCCATTAACAAGAAAGCAGTGGGTAAATTCAGTCAAAAGGATTAAAAATGACAAATAAAAATAACCACAAAGGCATTCATGAGCTCTATCGTGAAAACCCAATAAACGCAGATAAAAAGGTTTTTGGAAGAACATCTGATCCCATTTCACGGAGGGGATTTCTTACTGGGCTTGGCACAATGAGTGCCATTTTAGGGGCTGAAGTTGTTTTCGGACGATTTATGCCTGCAGGGATGATCCCAGCAGCTTTTGCCGAAACAACCGAACAATTTGCATTAACGGGAAAGCACTCCGGTTTAATTGTTCTCAATGACCGCCCTATAAATGCAGAAGTTCCCGCTCATTTGCTCAATGACTGGATCACTCCCGCTGATAAGTTGTTTGTTCGTAATAATGGACTTCCCCCTGAAACTGTTGACCCGAAAAGTTGGACGCTGACTATAGATGGAGAGTCAGCTAAACAGAGTAAAACGTTCACGATTCAAGAACTGAAAGATAAATTCGAGCATCATACTTATCAATTAACCATTGAATGTGGCGGTAATGGTCGCGCCGAATTTAATCCACCAGCAAAAGGGAATCAATGGACCACTGGCGCTGTTGGATCGCCTCAGTGGACAGGTGTAAGGTTGCGAGATGTACTAGAAGATTGTGGTATAAAAGATGACGCAGTTTATATTGGCTATCATGCTGCGGATTCCCACCTAACTAGAGACCCAGCCAAAACACCAATATCCCGTGGTGTACCAATAAATAAAGCGCTGGAGGATGAAGCTCTCATTGCTTGGGAAATGAATGGCGAAGCAATTCCAATGTTAAACGGCGCCCCTTTACGCTTGGTCTTTGGCGGGTGGCCAGCATCGACATCAGGAAAGTGGCTAACAGGTATTTCCATTCGCAATAAAGTGCATGATGGCACCAAAATGGGTGCGCCTGCCTACCGAGTTCCCTGCTCACCCGTGGCACCTGGCGAAAAAGTAGACAAGGAAAACATGTGTATCATAGAACAGATGCCTGTGAAATCGTTGGTTACCTACCCCAAATCCGGCGAGCGCCATAATATGAAGGATAAATTTATTGCAAAAGGCCATGCTTGGGCTGGTGATAAGAGCGTCAAAGTTATGCATGTTTCCATTGATTTCGGACAAACATGGCAAGAAGTTGAAATAACAAAGCCAGTCAATAAAAATGCGTGGCAACACTGGGAGGCTGAGCTGACATTTCCTAAAAAAGGCTATTATGAAGTGTGGTCAAAAGCAACAGACAGCGATGATATATCGCAACCCATGATACTTCCCGGCTGGAATCCCAAAGGATACTTAAATAACGCCTGCCACCGAATTGCGGTTCAAGTTGTGTAGAGGGATTTTATGTATAAATGGATATTATTATCTTGCCTTTTCGTTATTCCACCGAGTTACGCCTCTGATCAAAAGGAGCGTGATGAGCAAACAGAACTTATCATTGATACGGGCTACGAATTGGTTAAAGCGAATTGCACGGTGTGCCATTCGGCGAAAATTATCACTCAGAATAAGTTATCACGGGATAGTTGGTTGGCGAGTATTCGGTGGATGCAAGAAACTCAAGGGCTATGGCCACTTTCTGTTAATGAGAAGCCTATTTTGGATTATTTAGAGAAGAATTATGGCCCAACAACGGTCGGCCGACGCGCCAACCTCCCCGCAGCATTACTTCCAGTAGGCAGCAAATAAATAAAATAGAAGGCATTACATTACGTGATGCCTTCTACTTCGTATCAAAAATGTCTATTTAGGGCTTAACCCATTCAAGCTCAATATTACCGCTACTATTAAAATTGACGGAAAGTGTAGCCTGTGCATTGCCATATACATCCAAGCCTAACAGGTAGAAGGAAGACAGATTTGAGAGGTGTGGTGAAACTGACGTTTCTCTCGCCACATTCGATATATTTGGGCATGTATAGTATCGATATGGTATCGGGTTTGCCGATGATGGGTTAAATGGACCAACACATAATCGGTCAGTATATAGAAAGCCGTAGCTGTATTTCAGTTCCAAAACCGAAAGGAAGGTATCATCCTCACTCTTTAAATCAAAACTTCCAAAGCTATTTATCTGGTTGTTTTGGTTTGTGTATTTAATCGTGGTGGTATCTCTATCTATAATCGCAACATTGGTTGAGTTATACGACGCTGGAGAACGAGTTAATCTTGCTGCTACATTCGTAGAAACAATTTTGTCATTGTTTTTTAAAAGTATGGCTGAGTGCTCTGTACCTCGACTTACAGACCAATCTAACTTTGATATCTCTTCACTACTGCCAGTATAAGTTAGGTTGTAATTTTTAATACTCGCGCCATTATTTTGGAGGCTATTACTCTCTTCAATGGACAATTCATTGAAGTTCAATGCTGGTGGTAACACAGCGCTAATCGGGACGACGCCATTGGCATTCTCCCCCCAACATGTATCTTGCACTGCACCTGACTTGGTTGTTAACTCAACACAAACATCCATATTCTGGGATTTCTCCGTGGAAATATAGAAAAACGCCGACTCAAGGCCATTACTAACAGAGACCGCAGAGGTACTGTAAGCATTAGGGCTAATAAAGTGAGGGTAACCATTAGACTGACTAGATACTCGCCAGTCGTAGTCCTCTATATTATTGTTTGTGTAATTTCTTTTAAACGTTATTGATGACACCTCCTCACCATCGCCCAATTCATACAGGACAAAGACTTCCGCCTGCATTCTTCCATTCGCGTATATTCTGTCATCACCCGAGTTGCGCATAATCCGCAAATCAATAATCTCATTTCCTGGAGGTAAAGGTGGATCGTTTGCTAGCACTACCGAACTAAACATAGAACATATGATAACTGGAACAGCTATATTTTTGGTCATTTCATATTTCCCTATCTGAATCTGACTAATACGTTTCTTATTTAATAGCGTGACGATATTTCAGGTCTAAATTAAGCCGCACCCACTATATTTTCACCACCCCACTGTGCACTCGTGCCAACTTGTGTATTTCGTGCGTAGTCCATTAGGCGCTGCATTGTATTATTCGCATCGCTCTTCAAACTCTCAGGACTAATTAAAGACAACTTAGCGGTAGCATTAATCAAACCAGCAGTGCTTTTGGGCATATCCGCCCCATCCTTTTTGATATCAGTCGCTTTGTCTGCAATTGATTTGGGGTCTTTGCTTAAACTAAAACTTCTTTTCGACCAATCAACCCTGACATCGACACGTTTTTTAGGGTCAATATAATAATGCCCCTTACCAAACATCGGTGTGGTTTTTTTAAGGTTCTCTTTCGTTTTTATTCCTCCTTTTGCCATTCCGGAGGTGAATTTAATAATTGTTGCCGCCAGTTTTAATTTACTGTCATCTTTTATCGTACCCGCGAGGTCGACTGTTGAACCAATAGCGCCGTATACATCGGCTGTAAGCCCCGTTAACTTGTATGTACTTGCATGCGAAAGTTGTTTGCCTAGGTTTTTGCTGGCAAACCCTGTTACTTTGGTAAACTTCGTGGCGGCGCCAGCTGCTTTACCCACGGTTTTAAAGCCATTACCCAATGCAGATACGGCACCTTTACCGCCACTCGCAATTGCTGAGATAAGACCCGTCGTAGCAGACGCAATTGACAAACCTTTCTGAGCTGGATGATCTGCGTCTAGAGAGGCTGATGCCATATCGAGTGCTCCAGATACTGCGCCAGCAACACCTGCAACTACTCCCAAGCCAACGACCAGTGCAGCCCCTCCGGTAACGACTGCAGCAACCGCAACGGCAATACCAATCACAACAGAGACTAGAGCTTTAAAAAATGCACCTATGTTAAACCGACCATCAGGGTCCACTTGGTTTACAGGATCGTTTAATACATACGTATACCCATTGATACCGCCTTTCTCAAATGGTGCCATCTCATGGTCGTATTGCATAAAACGCCGCTGAGTTGGATCATAAAGTCGGTAACCTAATCCCGTATGATAGACGCCAACTGTGCTCTCAAAACGATGACCGTGGAATCCATATTGAGTTAAATCAATGATTAAATCGACAGTATCATCAAACATCATTGCATTGATTGGCAATGATGTCGCCGCTGCACTTAAACCAAGAGTCATGCTGCTCGATTTTATAAATTGTCGTCTGCTTAGATTGTCCATTTTCTTATCCTATGATTATCCAAATGGTGTAAATACTTTATGGTCTGCACTACTGCTAACGCTGCCGACATGATCAGAACTAACCGTTTTGTATTTAATATCGAAGTTAACTTTCCCATTTGCATTTAATGCCGTAATAGAGGCTCCGGTATCAATGCTTCTTAAGCTCATTAAATTTGAGCCCGCTCTAAGCGCGACTAATTCACCGTCGTGATTAAACATTTCACTCGAGTCAATTCCATTTAATGCAAATATTTGCTCGCCAAGCGCATTGTAGCGATACTCTTTAATAAGCTTATTTTCTGGGGTAAGAATTTTTTCAACCTGGTTGTTGCCGCTATAACTATATTTGATGCCATTACTGCCTACAGTTTGATTACCAAACTCATCATATTCAAAATGTTGATTAAGATATGCCGAATGGGAATTATAGATAGACATTAGCCGCATTGGGTTCGTCGCATCGTACGTGTAGAGTTCTACATTATGCTCATCGTTTTCAAAAATGGTTTCGCATTTCGTAATGTTATTAAATTCATCATAGTTAAATAACTGTTCTTTAATTTCATTCTCATGCGGATCAAGCGGATATGTATTTCCCTCAACTTTATAATGGATTACCCTTCCAAGTTGATCATAGATAAAGGTTTCTTCGGTCTGCTTATTTCCATTATTGCTTATGCGAGCGCTAATCCTGAGGGTATCGTCATAGTGTGTCGCAATACTCAATGTCTCTAGACCATTAACAGCCCACTGCCTTTTGCTTTCAAGCCCAATATCGTTATAAGTAACCACTAATTCAACGTCGTTCTCGTTACCAATAAAGCAGTAAAATACGGGGCGGGAATAGGCATCATATTCTGTTGAACCTGTAAAAGTCTCGCTACCAACAGTCATGATGGTTTTGATGACACGCCCAAAATCATCGTGTTTTAACTCTATATTTGCTCCTGCAAAGTCAGAGATGTTGAAAAGTGTACCTACAATCGAATTTGAAAATGACATGCTCAACGGTGATTTACTCATCACCGACGAAGTGACTCGTGCTAAGTTACCCGCGCTATCCCTATCGTATTCAATATCACTATTAACGTTATGACATGATCTCAGTTCGCCTGACTGGTTATAGGTATAATAAGCGGTAGACTTTGGGTCACCGTCGATATAGTCACTTAATACTTGCTCGGTAACTTCATCATAAGTGAGATTCCTTATTGCCCCATTTGGCAATATGATTGTTTGGGGATTCCCATTTACATCAAAGTCTTGGTATGAATATTCACAGCCGTTATAGCGTTTTCTTGTCACTCTTCCTAAATCGTTATATTCCTTTTCGGCAATAAGCACGTCATTAACATGTATGGTAGTAACAAGTGATTCAGAAGAGCGTGAATCATAAGCAAAACGTTCAGTGACCGTCTCGCCATCGGCGTGGATTCGTCGTTCAATCACTCTCTCTAAACCATCGTACTCATACTCAATCTTTGCACCTAAAGAAGTGGTCGCGTTAGAAAGCAGCCCCTGAACGTTATAGCTATTTTCCGTTGTATATAAATGCCTGCCATTTGCATCATAATGGGATTCAGAAACCAAACGGTCAGCTTCATCGAACCGCTGAGTCGTTCGATTCAACCCATCAATCCACTTACTTTTTGACAAAGTGACAGGATCATAATCAACGTTTTCCACCATGCCTGTAGGATGAACGATTTTGCTAACTTCTCCCCACTCATCATAATCGTATGTGGTCGTCATCTTAAGCTGACGATCAGGAAGGTAGTCATAAGCGGTATAACTGTCTTTTTCACCAACATTGTTATAAGTCGTCTCAGACAAGATAAACTGTTCGCTATTTATTTCAGCATATTGTCGACGCTCTGCGCCCTCATTATTGAGTTCTGTAATGAGTTTGACCCCATCCGGCTTAATCTCAATAACCTTATTCTCTTCAGCACCAACCTGCTGTTCATATTGCGTTGCTGATACCGCGATACCTCGAAGCTCAAGTACTTCTTCTTTGATATTATTATCGCTTCCCCACGCCACTTTCATTTCTATCGCGTCGTTTACCGAAGTAGAAATCACTTTCTGATTAATGAGGTCGAACTCTTCAGATTTATTTACTTCGGTTCCATCGGAGTAACGGTTTGTACGGTGTATCTTAAAGCAGGACGAGTCGCGGGTGTATTGACTATCGTAAACAACCTCATTGCCATTTAAGGCTTCACGTTCTATTTTCTTGCGGCCAAATCGTATTTTATCGCTTCGATCTGTATAGTGCTCATAGTCAATCGTGACGTTAGAAAACGTTTCTTTCTTTAGTAGACAAACTTTATGCTCAGATAGCCCCTCTATCATTTCATATTCATAGTGCTTAGTATTATTTACATCAATATCACCTCCATTAGGTACTATCGATTGTTTTTTAAGTTTGTTCCTAAACCCAAATGGCGACGGCTCTATTGCTCCATCACCGTTCTCATGAAAATATTCTCTTATTTCCTTCGTATTATCTAAGCCAGTGAATTCAAGTTGGTTACCCCATTCATCAAATGAGAAGCTTTCGTCCATCGTTCTTGTTTCACCAGATCGATTATGAAGCTTTACACATTTTGTTTTCAAAAAAGAATACTGTGGGACTTGCTGCGAAATATCTCTGCTTTCGTCACAGTAATAATCGTATTCAGTTTCCTGATACGGGCTTCCATCGGTATACGCAACCTCAGAAGTTACAAGGTGATACTTATTGTAGGTCCTTTCTATACGCTTGTTACCAATGAACTCAGTGCATTCGTATCGATAATCTTTATTTTCCTTAAAAAGAGTATCTTCACCTGCTTTATAAGCTCTAGTCCCGAACGCACCTAAATAGTTTTTTTGTGAGTACTCATAATTGTGAACAACCGTTGGTTGATCAGCACCAAGAAAGCGTTGTAATTCGGTGACATAAGGGACATATTCCATAGGAGTACCGGAAGGAGTACTAAAGCCATAATCCCGATAACGAACCCTTTCTTCTAGGCCACTAGGGTACACGCACGACTCTATCAGCATGACACTCATTGAACCGATATACTTATAATTAAACGTCGTATATTTAGAGGTATCATTGGGTATACATGCATATTTCAGCGCTTTCCCGTGCCCCTCCTGCGCTAAATATAGCTTTACCTCAGAAACAAGATCACTGTCATCCCATAGCTGCACAGACGTAATCCATTTATCCGACCAGGTATCAATATTTATAAACAGGCCATTTTCATCGCTAACTCTATATAGCGTCTGTTCGTTGTACCTACTGTAGTAACTGAATGTAAGAACCCGGCCTATCGGTGATATTTTTCGAACTAGCAAGCCACTCGAATAATCATACACTTCAGTATCGCCAGAAGAGTGATACACAAATATCTCACCACTTTTCGTTCCTGACGTATTTTTATAATGCACTTGGATATTTTTGATCTTATGGTATGGCATTTCGTAGCGGCCAAGACTGCTATTCCATCTAATCTTAAAGTTTGACCCGTCACATAATGTTAACTCTGAAGTTGCTGATCTAAAACGACCAATAGGCATACTCCAACCCACACCAAAACCTGAATCAAACGTATTAAATGAGCTATACGTCAGTGCACCTGAAAAAATAGGCCCTAATAAATCGTTACCTGTTAGCGTTATTGTATTTATAGATGCAGAATACGTACCTGTTCTGGGGTCTACACCCGTATCTAAAAAATCTGAAAAGTTAAAGGCATTACTGGTAATCATTACATATCCCTATGGTATTTATTAGATCAGTATTAAATGCAAATGAAGGTAGTTAAGATGTAAACTATATTTAGGTTGTCACGGAACTAATACAAAAATATGACGGTTATATAACAAAAACCATTCAATCATTATTTATTACTAGATATACCAATATTTTTATTCTATCCATTTATTTATAAAAGATTTTCATATAAAACAAAGTCGACCGTTTGCTATAAGTGATACTTTACATAATAAATAAACACACTAAACAAGCCAAAGTAATAACTAAGCGCACATGCATCAAAGCACCTATCTAACCTCTCGAATAACTATTACCGCTCAGTAAAAGTAATTTGATAATAATCCAGATTATCAACACAGGTGAGATAAAAGATAATACCCACACAGAATGAGTACGAACGATACATCTCTACTTTTAAAAGACTCGTACTCACCTCAGTTAATTCAATTAATTTGCTCAATAAGCTGCAATATAGAAAGGTCATTATGAACGCTATAAATATGGTGGTGTTTACACTGCTTATTACACTATCAACTCCCATATTCGCTGATATTAATAACAACAATAGCAATACTTGGGTAAATGTTGCTAATAGTAGCCATCGCGCTAATGTTAATTTACATAGAACCAATCAAACAATCATTAAAAATCAGCAACTTAAAACCAATAAAGAAGAATGGCGTATCAATATTCCTTCATCATTAAAATATGCACGAAAAATAGAATATAACACGCGCCCATGTCATATTCAGCGCTCTTCATTAATTGATATATAGTCAGTTCGTCTATAAGAGATTATTAAGTGCCTTTTTACCCCACCCAGCCCAAACAATGACATGCTATTTACATTACAATATCAAACGGATAATAGTCTTGTGTACTATTATCCGTTTGAATCTTCCCAACTATTCCTTTCGAAAATTGCCTAGCATCTATACTGGTTAAGCATGTAACTGACATTTTGACTCTCTAGGAACGACTATGACTGATAAATTCATAAAATCGAAAGCTGCTGTGGCATGGGCTGCAGGTCAACCTGTATCTATGGAAGAAGTGGATGTTATGCTCCCTCGTGCTGGTGAGGTACTTGTGCGCATCATAGCCACTGGGGTATGTCATACTGATGCATTTACACTTTCAGGCGACGATCCTGAGGGTATTTTTCCTGCGATCCTAGGGCATGAAGGCGGCGGTATTGTCGAAATGATCGGTGACGGCGTTACTAGCGTTGAGGTTGGCGATCATGTCATCCCTCTTTACACTCCTGAGTGTGGCGAGTGTAAATTTTGTCTATCCGGAAAAACAAACCTTTGCCAAAAAATACGAGAAACCCAAGGTAAGGGCCTAATGCCAGATGGCACAACACGGTTTTATAAAGACGGTAAACCCATTTATCATTATATGGGTTGTTCAACATTCTCGGAATACACCGTATTGCCTGAAATATCCTTGGCAAAAGTAAATAAAGAAGCACCACTTGAAGAAGTATGCTTACTGGGCTGTGGTATCACAACAGGGATGGGTGCGGTATTAAATACAGCCAAAGTCCAAAAAGGTGACACTGTCGCGGTATTTGGTCTTGGTGGAATCGGTCTTTCAGCCATTATAGGTGCGAAGATGGCCGGAGCCAGTCGCATTATTGGTATCGATTTCAACGAAACAAAATATGAACTCGCAACCAAGCTAGGCGCGACAGACTGTATTAACCCACAAAAATATGAAAAACCAATCCAGGATGTGATAGTTGAATTAACCGATGGTGGCGTTGATTACTCATTTGAATGTATTGGTAATGTCAATGTCATGCGGTCTGCCCTTGAGTGCTGTCATAAAGGCTGGGGGGAATCTGTGATTATTGGTGTCGCGGGTGCTGGACAAGAAATTTCTACCCGTCCATTCCAGCTCGTAACTGGGCGTGTATGGCGAGGCTCTGCGTTCGGTGGCGTTAAAGGGCGCTCTGAGCTGCCTGAGATCGTTGAACGTTATATGGCGGGTGAGTTTGCTTTAGATGATTTCATTACCCATACCATGGGGCTTGAAGACCTTAATCACGCGTTTGATCTTATGCATGAAGGTAAAAGTATCCGTAGTGTTATTCACTTCGATAAATAACATGACCAATTGACGCCACTGTGAACACAAACTTTTACCAGGCACTTAACGAATTATGACAACTGCGGGCTTATTCCAAAATATTGTTTCTTTATGGGCAGTGGTCGATCCGGTTGGGTCGATCCCTGTTTTCATTGCTGCGACAGCAGGCATGAATGCAGCCCTTAAGCGCAAAGTAGCGTTACGTGCAGTGTTGATGGCCTTTTTGGTGCTGTTTGGGTTCATGGTCGGCGGTCAATTGCTGCTTGAAGCGCTTGATATACAGCTCGAGGCGTTCCAGATTGCAGGCGGATTAGTATTATTACTCTTTGCACTATCTTTAATTTTTGCTGATAGCAGTAAACCTGAGAAAGAAAGTGAAATGTGTGATGGTAAAGAGCATGCGCTTGATATTTCCGTTTTCCCCTTAGCGGTTCCTTCTATTGCTGGCCCTGGTGCAATGACGGGCGTGGTCTTAGCGACAGATAAGTACCGTTATTCATTGCACGATCAATTCACCACTTTCGTTGCTTTGATCATTGTCCTGACCTTTACTTATTTGTTTTTCTTACTCGCCAATAAAATTCAACGAGTCATTGGTACAAGCGGTGCGAGTATTGTAAGCCGTGTAATGGGGCTAATCCTTGCTTCAATTGCGGTGCAAACCATTCTAAACGGTCTGATGGCCTTTCTTGAAGGCGCGTAACTTCCAATATCAATCAACTGGTTACACGTAAATAGTTAAACATTAACCTCCTACTCCAACACTTCGCAAATATAAACCAACGATTTTTATTCGTCCTTTCATCCTCAAAATCTTGATTATTACCCATCAGTAAAAGTTATTTATGTTTTTACGCGATTATCATCCTTCTGCGTATCAATATAATACACGCCAACAAGGTTACTGGCTCAGACGGCGAGTAACCAGAATTTCTAAATGTGAATAATGCGACAAGGTGGAAAACAGTATGTCAAAGATTGTTGTTGTTGGAGGCGGTGCAGCAGGCTTAGAGTTAGTAACTCGTTTAGGTAAAAGCTTTGGTCGCAGCAATAAGCATCAGGTTATTTTGGTTGAGCCTTCGACCCATCATTATTGGAAACCTCGTCTACATGAGATTGCAGCTGGGACTTTTGATGATGAACTTGATGCCGTAAATTACATTCAGCACGCCCGCTGCAATAAATATCAATTTGTACAAGCAGCGATGACGGATCTAAACCGTGAAACCAAGACGCTGCAATTACGCTCTGAAAATGGCACAACCTCAGAACTTGATTACGATTACTTGGTTATTGCTGTTGGGGCCATCAGCAATGATTTTAAAACACCAGGTGTAAGTGACCATTGCTTATTTCTTGATTCTTCTGTTCAAGCTCAAAAAGCATGGCAACAGATCAACCCTTTACTCAGAGCTGAAGGGCAACACCAGTTATCCATCGTTGGCGCTGGTGCAACGGGCGTTGAATTAGCCGCAGAGCTAGCGAAAGTAAGTGCAAAGTTACAGCGCTATCGCCATGGCGCTGAACTCAAAATTTCTCTGATTGAAGCTTCTGAGCGTATATTACCCGCTGGCCCAGAGTGTATGTCAGCAAAAGTACAAAGCCAACTAGAAAAACAAGGGATTACGGTTCGTACCAATACCCGAGTACAGCGTGCAGAAGAAGGGAAACTAATTACATCCGATGGCGAGGTTATTAACGCTAATCTGCAAGTATGGGCTGCTGGTATAAAATGTGCAGAATGGCTAACGAAACTAGATGGGCTAGAAACAAACCGTTTGAACCAACTTAAAGTTGACGAAAACCTTCAATCAACAATTGATGATGCGGTATTCGTTATGGGTGATAGCGCTGAATGTCCACAGCCTAACGGTTCATTTGTACCGCCTCGTGCACAAGCTGCAAATCAAGCTGCAGCCCACTTAGCAAAACAGTTCAAACGATTACTAAAAGGTAAGTCTTTAAAGCCATTTATATTCAAAGACGGCGGAATGGTGATCGCAGTTGGCCATGACTATGCCGTTGGCAGCTTAATGAGTGGAAAACTAATATTGAGAGGTCGATTAATTCGTAATCTCTACGACACTATTTTCCGCCTCCACCAGCAAATTTTATTCGGCTGGGGACGAGTAACCGCACTTGTACTGCTCAAACGTATTAAATGTGCATTAAACCCATACTATAAAAGAAATATTTCCTAAACAAGCATTTGAACCAAAGGGAGGAGCTTTAGGCTCCTTCTTGCATTAACGCATATATAAACAATTAATATATTGGAACAACAATCATGTGGTCTAAACTTCGTGACTCTCTACCTCTGCAGCTGATGCTGGCAGCCGTTTCTGCTTGGCTAATCGCATTAGCGTTCTCAACCACAACCGATGTTGTTCAGCAAGGCTGGTATCAATTACTTATGCTGGGCAAAACAACTTATATTGGTTTACTAAAAATGATCGTTGGCATTGTCGTCATGCTGTCATTATTGCAAGGCATTACGAGCATTGGTTCGATTGTACGTCTGAAGAAAATCGGCTTTCAAACATTACTGTTTTATAGTTTCACCACTTTTATTGCAATTAGCTTAGGTCTGGGTGCTTCACTACTATTACCAGCTTGGCAACCATTAACAGAATTTGCACCTGTTGCAGATGGCGTAAAATTAATCAGTGAAGATGCTGCGGGCGGCACCGCAATCATAACTAAGCTATTAAATATGGCATTAATTAATCCAGTGTCAGCTTTAGCTGAAGGCAATTTGCTGGCCGTCGTCGTGTTCTCATTTATGCTTGGGATCGCCTTGCTTTCATCACTGCCAGCCAAGCACCCTTTATATGATCTGCTTGATGGGTTAAGTAAAGGGGTGAATTCCATGGTGCGAGGGATTGTTAGATTATCTCCGATCGCTATTTTCGCTATCGTGTTTGATTTTACAGTGAATGGCGGTGAGTCATTATTCGAACAATTAGCGTTATTCGCGTTACTGGTATTAGCACTAACTGCTATTCATGGTGCAGTTGTATTACCTACGATTGCAAAAGTAGCAACCGGAATTAAATATACAACACTGTTTAAAGCAATATCAGCGCCCTTAGCGATGGCCTTTGCAACATCTTCTAGCTCGGCAGCATTACCTTTGGCAATGCGAAGTGCAGAGGAAGAACTAGGCGTGTCACAAAGTACAAGTAGCATGGTGCTACCATTGGGTGCTGTTATGAATATGGATGGGACTGCACTATTCGAAGGTGTTGCCGCAATATTCTTAGCTCAACTGTTTGGTGTTGATTTAACGACCACAGGCTTAATCATGATATTCATTATGGCAATGGTCTCATCGGTTGGCGCACCAGGTATGCCATCAGGTTCAATGTCTGGTATGCAATTAGTACTGCTTGCTGCCGGTATTCCACTAGAAGCTATTGCTATATTACTTATCATCGAACGTCCACTCGATACATTCCGGACAGCTGTGAATGTAGAAGGCGATCTTGTTGCGTCTTTGGTTATAGATAAGTGGCAACAGCGCTCAGTTCCAGTTCAAACATTGGCAAAGGATGCCAGCCTTATTGGATAATTCATTATTATCAAACACTCTACGTTAGAGGTTTATTCTGTTGGCAAAAAATCCCCACCGCCTTATACACTTTCAACTAGAAAGAAACTAAAGTGGTAGGGATTTTCTTTTTGCAGTCAGGCATTCAAGCTGTATTTAACGAGCAGCATGAAACAGCTCACTACAGGCGTTTATGCTCTTTTCAAGCCATACTCTGGCTTGTGCGAGGTGATGATTGCGACGTTAAATCTTCAAACTCACCTTCAATGGTTGAACCATTTTGTTGATATGCTTGCTGCTTTGCGGCTTCTTCATAAGCTGTTTGGATTTTTTTCTTCACGAATGGCTTGGCTATCAATGCGGCAATGCCGATAAACAGTCCAACAACAGCTGCAAAAATCACAGTAAAGAAACCAATCACAAGAGCAACAACACTAGTAATGATATTTTTCATCGTATTCTTTTCTCTTTCTTAATCACTTGGCTTTAATTTACCTCACTGAAAATGAACAAACCATGAACAGTACATTAATCTAAAGCAAAAAAGCCCTCTTACGAGGGCTTAGTAACAACTTACATCAGTGTAGTTAAGCTTCTATTGCGCTATTTCTGAGAAACAGGGATACCTGTGCTACGTGTAACATCTCGTTTTTGAACGAAAACTACGGGTGTCCAAGCAGGAACAACCATTTTCCCCCCTTCAAAAGCGGCACCATTCGCGAGTTCTTTGCTGTGATGCTGGCTAAGAGTTAGCTCTACACCGTTCGGCGCATCAATTGATTTTTCATCTGGCGTAGCATTAATGACAATCATTAATCCATCGACAGTGGAATCAAGGTCGAGACCTGAACTTGTACCATTATCAATCGACATTACGACTAGACCAGGTGTCTGTTGAGCGCCTGTATTGTGGAAATCAACACGCTTCTTAACTTCTTCACCGCTTGGTAATGTTATTAATGGGTATGATTGGCGTAAATTAGCCAACTCTTTATAGAAAGCTAACATTTGGGACATTTCTTTGTTTGTCACCTCAGCGTTACCGCCGGCGCCTTCAATAACATCTTCGATGATATCGTAGTTATCGCCATCTTTATCTTTACGTGGTAAGCCTTTATTCCAGTTATTATCTTGTAATGTAAAGTCGACAAGGTTATACCAATCACCAGAATCGTATGAGTCACGCTGCATTGATTTCGAGCGAAGTAGTTCAGATCCCATGTGAGTAAAAGGCATAGCCTGCCCTAACATTGCTGTCGCTAAAGACACCGCATGAATACGTACACGATCTTCTACTGTTACACCGTAAGGCGTTTTGTATTGGTTGTTATCCCATAAGGTTTGGTTATCGTGCTTAGATACGTAATTCTGAATCTCAGATGGATTCACAGCATACCCAGCAGGCACACCATTATAATCAATTTCATCCCCACGAACGGTATCGCCTTTTGAATCAACCATGACGAAATCTTTTAAGTTCCCCGCCATACCTAAGCGAGTTAAATCAGCGTAGTGAAGCGCTAACTCAAGTGTCTCTGCATCAGGTGTTGCTAGGTCATTTGGCTTCACATAAATACCATTACCGAAGCCCTGCATTTTGCGAAGATTTTCCTCACTGTCAAACGGGCTGCCACCGCGTACCGCATCACGCAGGCGATCAGAGAAACTGCCGATACCAGTACCACCTAAATTGGGTTGAGTGGCTTGCGTAAACAATGCATTACCTTCAACTTCACCAAAGTCCCAACCTTCACCATAAAAATAGGTATTAGGGTCAACTTTTTTCACCGCTAATAATGAACGTTCCATTTGATCGAGTGGGTGGTGCCCCATTAAATCAAACCGGAAAGAATCAATTTTATAATCACGCGACCATACAACTAACGAGTCGGTAATCATTTTTTCAAACATCGCGCGTTCAGGTGCAGTATTCGAACAACAAGTCGAATTCGTAACATTGCCTGTCTCAGGGTTTAGTCGTTGGTAATACCAAGGCACAATTTTATCGAGTACAGAAGTACGAGCTTCGGGGCCTGCCGAGTTCGTGTGGTTATACACCACATCCATAACCACGTTCATTCCAATATCATTTTTGACCGACATAATCGCTTCGCGCAATTCTTTAATTCGAACAGGTCCTTCTGCGTCTGTTGCGTACGAGCCTTCAGGCACAGTGTAATGGAATGGGTCATAGCCCCAGTTAAATGAATCGACATCTGACACATAACGATTAAGCGCTTGAACAGCTGGATTTTCAGCTGAATCACTTTCTTTAACTTCGGCTAATACTTCAGAAATGAGCATATCTGTACCGCAATATTGCTTGAATTCTGAAGAGTTAACATCACTGTTTACTTTGCACAATTTACTAAATGGTTCATCGATATCAGCCACTTCATCTGGATTTTCATTGATTGTCGCTATATCAAAAATCGGCAATAAATGGAGGTGTGTAACGCCGCTTTGGCTGAGTGATTTGAGATGCTCAACAGGCACAGTATCTGGCTGACTAAAGGCCTTAAACTTTCCTCTCGCATTTTCCGGCGTCGAGGTATCTAACGCTGAAAAGTCACGTACATGTGATTCATATATCACAAACTGGCTTGGGTTTGTCTGGTCAATAGGCCGTTGAAGGTCGTCCCATCCTGCTGGTTTAAGGTTTGTGTCATCAAGGTCAATAACCTGACTATATTCAGAGTTCATGGATAAGCTTAATGAATATGGGTCAGTAACTTGATAGCGCTCAATCTTGCCAGATACCGGGTGGAAGACATCGATTAAATAGCGGAAATACGTACCACTCGGCGCCTTATCAGTTAACAATGACCAAATACCTGATTGCTCATCGTAGTCCATTTGTAAGCGGCCAAGTTCTTTTTTATCATGATTAAACAAGACTGTTACTATATTTTGCGCCGACGGTGCCCATACCTTAAATTGAGTGTCAGCATCTCTAATCACTGCGCCTAATTTTGATTTTTTAGCATTTCCGGCAAACAATTGATCAAATGATCCCGCAGACTGCACTTTTGTGCCAGCGATTAGTACACCTTTATCATCAACGGCCAGCGCCGCCAACTCAGCCTTTATAACAGGTCGCATATCGATAGAAGTATCAATGGAAAATGCAGGCTTATTCGCCAAATGTGGGAATTTTGCCTTAACATCGGCAGATAATACTGTTGGTTCTAACACAATATAATCAGAGTCATAGATGTTATTGCTATTTGGGCCAAAGCCACCTTCAAGCTCAACATATAGGCGAACTTCGTCGGCCTCTTCTGCTTCATCCCAAATTAACGTATGGCCTTCAACCAAATGAGCACTTGCGTTAGCAACACCGAATAATTGAACATAAGCATCGCCTCGTTCGTTATATGATTTGGTACTACCAGACAAATAGGACGCAGTACGATCAGGAATTTCATTGAAATCAATCTTGGCATCACTGCCAGACAAATTACTTAAATTCTCATCTCGAATGATAAAGTTAACGCAATCGGTTTCAGCATCATTTAGTTTTAGCTTCCAGTAAGGGCCAAACTCATCCACACCCACAGGTGTAATACTGTCATCCTCCCAACCAGAGTTAGGCTCAAGGGCACGATCACATGTATCATTGTTCCAAACATGTAAGCTATAGTCTGAATAGTTGTTTGAACGACTAACCGCAGTACCGTTCTTAGCAACCATATAAATTACAGCTTCATTAGTTCCTGCGCTAATCGGCTCGTCCACTTCGCCGCTCGCCGGTAGAGTGGCATCTGGTCCATCGGTTTTCGGAAGTTCAATATCAATTGATGGTGGATTAGTCGTGTCAAAATAGCCATCACCTGTACTATCGTTAGAAGAACTATTGCAACCAACAAACATAACAACAGAACACAGAGGTATAACAGCTTTAGCGACCGCAGATAATTTAAAGTTCACGATGTTTCCCTTAATACTCATAATTTTAATAGGGGGAAGTAGAAAAATTTGAGTTTATTTTTATGGCAGGAACAATACTGAACTTGTCGCTCTACAATCTGTGATCAAACGCAATTTAGTGATCGAATAGCAGAAATAAATACGAGTTTTGGCAGTGCATCACTAAATGTACATGCTATATAAAACTAGCACCAATGCACCATATTTTACATTGGTCACAAAAGGCTTAGACGCTAAATTAATATTTATATTACTAATCTAATGCAACACTTAAACCAACAGAGATAGTAT
>NZ_JAKJSJ010000075.1:0-28833 GCF_050336715.1 Photobacterium makurazakiensis | reverse complement strand
TAATCACACAACAAATATACCAATCAATAAATCAAAAAACAGAACAATAAACACAACATACTGATAAATTTGAATTTAAATATTTAGCGTGCGCCAAGTCACACTGACAGTGATCACAAAAGCAAAGATAGCCACTATGAAGACAATAAATAGTTCAATAATATTGTATTACTTTATATGGGATAATAATTAGGACACCTATCTTATGTTTAAACACTCTCGCCTAATGCTTCTTGTTGGTTCGGCACTTATTGCTGGTCAAGTTAGCGCTGCTTCTATTGATGTACGTCATGAATACAAAGGTAAATCTAGAGATCATGCTACTCGAGTTAAAATTAATGAAAGCATCGACAATTTATACTTCAGCGCCGAATTAAAGTTCAAAGGTGAAGATGGTAAGTTTATGGAAGACTTAAAGAACAATGGCTTTGAGTTTGACTGGGGCTATCGTTTCCGAACAGGTAACTGGACTATCCAACCAGGTATGCCAATTGAAGGTAGAACAGGCGGCATTTCATATAAACCTCAGTTACGTGCAACCTATGCGCTTGAAAGTGTTGAAGGCCTAACTCTAAGTGGTCGTTACCGCCATGACTTTAAAACATACAGCGATGGCCAAAGCACAGACAAACGCCACCGCTTTACAGGTAACGTAGGTTATAAAATTGATAACTGGCAGTTCGGTTTAGAAATGAACTACTACAAAGCTGAAGGTTACGACCTATTCGATGGCAA
Source organism: Photobacterium makurazakiensis (assembly GCF_050336715.1). Taxonomy (NCBI): domain Bacteria; kingdom Pseudomonadati; phylum Pseudomonadota; class Gammaproteobacteria; order Vibrionales; family Vibrionaceae; genus Photobacterium; species Photobacterium makurazakiensis. Next base: position 28,098 of record NZ_JAKJSJ010000075.1, on the reverse strand, counting down.
GGATACTAACTACGAAAACAACATTAGTATTCGCTATCGTCCAGGCGCTTGGAGCCCATACGTTGAGTTTGGTGATGTAAGCATGAGTTCACAAACTGACGAGCGTGAGCTTCGTAGTCGTGTTGGTCTGACGTACAGCTTCTAATCGTTAAGTGCCTAGCGTCAATAGGTTTTAAAGTAATAGGAGAAGGCCACATTTTTCAAAATGTCTATACGATAGACATTTAGTAAATAATTACTTAGATACATCTATTTCTTAGTAATGTGGCCTTCTTCTGTGAGCAGTCTGTGTGCTCAACACTTACTCAATGAGTAATAACTTACCAATAAGCTGTTCATTACATTGAAAAAACAGCTACCAAACTAAGATTATTCCCTTAAAATGCTTCCAGCCACATTACGGGCGAAATATCGTTACCAAACAACAGTTAATCTACACTTTGACATACCCTTCCCTGCATAAAAGGCTGACCAATATCGGCTTTTTTATTATCAGAATAAAAAAGTCTCAAGAATGCCAAGGATAAAAGGTATACTGTAGTCATATAGTCATACATAAAATAGATAAACCAAGGATTTCCATGTCTTCAAGTTTTTCCGTCATTGCGGGTTCCAAGCGTAGTCTGCATGTTCAGGTCGCCCGTGAAATTGCTCGACGCATTCTCTCAGGCCAACTTGAGCAAGGGCAAGTGATCCCTGGTGAAATGAGCCTCTGTGAACAATTTGGTATTAGCCGTACCGCATTACGTGAAGCTGTAAAGTTACTTACTTCAAAAGGCTTGCTGGAATCTAAACCCAAGATTGGCACCAAAGTACTTGACCGTATTAATTGGAATTTCTTAGATCCTCAATTACTTGAGTGGATGGATGGATTACAAAATTCCGAAGTCTTCTTCCACCAATTTCTTGGCCTACGTAAAGCAATTGAACCTGAAGCCTGTGCCCTCGCAGCACGCCATGCTACGGCTGAACAACGTATCGAGTTATCAGAAACATTTCAGCAGATGTCTGAAATTGCAGATAGCTTCGATCAAAGCCGTTGGGCTGAAGTCGATATGCGTTTCCACCGCCTGATTTTCCTATCTACAGGCAACGACTTCTACTTACCGTTTGGAAATGTATTGGCAACCATTTTCATGAGCTTCATTCACCACTCATCAAAAGATGGTGGCGTGTGTATCAATGAGCACCGTGCTATCTATGATGCCATCATGGCTGGTAATGCCGATAAAGCACGCCAAGCATCACAGCAACTTCTACAAGAAGAGAAGCACCGCTTACCTTCAGACGTTGCTAAAGAAAAAACAGTTTAAATTATTTAAACTTACTAAAAAGGCGCTGAATTTATCATTCAGCGCCTTTTTTATTCTATGTAGCGAATAAGGGCTATTCGGCTAAGTCTAATTCATTATGGATTAACACAACACACTGCGAAGCAAACAGCATTTTAGGGCCTAGGCTTATCTTTTCTGCGCCCAAACGTTTTAAGCTGTTATAGCTCTTCTTCGGCATTGGCATATGATCAGTCAGTAAGAAGCAAGAGTTTGCAGCGAATTCAATATCTCGAATTGAATCTCCCTTCTTGTCCATCATATAGAGCTGATAGTCTTCGGCGAGTTCTTTTACCAATGCTTCGAAACTAATAGTACGAATACTTATACCGGGCTCAACATTCAGTTCTTGTTCCTTACCCATGAACTTAGAAGCATCAAGTGCTTTGGTTATCTTGTCAAACCATGCTTGTTCGTGAAAGCCATTAATTTCAGTAAGTTCATTAGCACTAAAACGGATAGTTCTCGAATAGTCTTTCGTGCTTTCTAATACCAAATAGACTTCGACATCACTTCGATGTGACTGCGCAACAAAGATTGTATTCATCAATGTGTGGGCCAAAATTTCAGTGTGAGCACTTTGGCCAACGCCAGCAAGAAACGCTTCACTCTCTGTTGGAGCTGATCTTGCTCTTAATACAAATGCGCGCATAGATATAATCCCAATACTTCAAATCATAAAATCGTGCGTGATTATCCCAGCTTTATCGAAAGATGTAACGGGATTAATTGGTTCTGCAATAGGAAAGCTTTACTACCACCGTAGTATGGATAAAAAAAAGCCTGGAAGACCAGGCGTTTTTAATTATAGATAGTCGATGACTACCTTTTCACACAGATCCGACTCGCTTAAAGTGCCAGCTTAAACGTTCAATGGCTATTCTTCGCTCATTGGCTCCACAACAACAAGAATTACCAACGAAAACATGAATAGCAAAGCACATTAACGATTGTTTGAAAGCGTGAATTCGTGTCGCTTTTGATTGATATACGTATTATACAACCACATTACTTGTATTACAATAAGGCAATTTATTTGTAAGAGCTCGTCGTTTAACAATGCAGCGCCAAGTTTATGTCTGTGCTTCCGCTATTTTTGGGCGATGCTTCAAACCAAAGCCTGATAGAAGAATCAAACCGCCAATGAACACGAATGCGCCCCTGTCAAACATATCATTAGGTAGCAATGCCATGGCCATAACCGCAATACCAAGCCCTTTTGTTAACCACCCAAGGTAGGTGCCTTGACGATAATCAACACTCGCTTGCTCTGCAGCCTGGATTGGCGTATTCATATTTTCACACAGCTGATTCAATTCATTTAGTCGGTGTTTATCAAGTCCTTCTTCTTTATAAAAAAGAGCAGTCAGCACGAAGAATCCACCAGTAATAATGACTTGTGCCAGTACAGCAACAACGACTGTAAGATCAATGATTTCTCGAGTAGTAAAGCTTTCCGCATCAAATAGCGGCAGGAGCCAATTAGGATCAAACGCGAATTGCATGAAACATGAAACGCCCAAACCAACCAATAATGTCGCCCAACCAGACCAATCTGGTGTTCGAGTAACAACAACGGCCAGTAAAGCTGGAATAGCTAAAGGAATTTGAAGCAGTGCACCAAACAGCATCATCAAATCAAAAAAGCTATATTCCTGCATTGATGCAAAAAATAACGCCGCTAAAACAGCCAGTGCACCATTAAGCACCGTACTTAACTTGCCAACAAACATCTGCTGCTGATCTGTCGCCTGTGGGTTAATCACCGATTGATAAACATTTCGCACAAAGATCCCGGCATTCCGATTCAATGCGGTTGTTAACGGAGCAATAGTAGCTGCTATCATCGCCGCCAGTACCAAACCTAACACGCCAGCGGGCATATAATGTTCGATAAAATATAAATAAGCAGCGTTATTTGCATCATTACCTAAATTTGGATAAATCGTTGATAAGTCTACCCCTGTAGTGGCAGTGACCCAAGGCGGAATAAACCACATTACAGGCCCTATAACGAATAGAATGCCCGTGACAAATGCGGCTTTACGCGCCTCCCTTTCATTAATTGTCACCAAGAAGCGATAGCAAGACATTGCATTATTGGTACTAATAGTCTGCTTGGTCATAATTATCACAACCCATAACAGGAAAACCTGCCAATAGCTTATATTGTTACCCATAATGCTCTCTGCCGGGAAATCACTGGCTAACTGAATTGGCCCTCCTGAAGAGAACAGTGCATAAGCGCCGACAATCAAGGTGATAGACATTAATAAGATAAGCTGAATAACGTTGGTTGCCGATACTGTCCACGAGCCACCGCTGACGGATATTAGCGTAACAATAACCCCTACCCCGATAATCGTTACTTTAAGATCAATACTAAATACAGCTGCGACGAAAATAGCTAGGCCGTTTAACCAAATTGCAGCTGAAAGTGTCGTTAGCGGAAACTGAAGCCAAGTGTATATTTGCTCTGAAGCCTTACCAAAGCGTAAGCGGATCACCTCCATTGCAGTGTCGACTCGCAACTTCCGGTATCGAGCCGCAAAAAACCATGCCGCGACAAAGAATCCGATGGCATTACCCCAAAAAATGAACAACACCGGCAAGCCATCTTCAAACGCTTTTGCTGCTGCACCTGTAAATGTCCATGCTGAGAATTGAGTCATAAACGCTGTCGCGCCAGCCATCCACCACATCATGGCACCACCGCCACGGATAAAGCCAGAAGAGCTACGTGAAAAACGTTTAAAAATCAAAGCTGCTATTAATATAAAAACAAAGTATCCAGATACAACCAACAAATCTAAGGTTTGCATAATTCTCCATTACTTTTCAAAAATCAGAAACGCAAAAAGCCGGGGTAAACCCGGCTTATTTATTTTCAATCAATTACAGTTGTGCGTATGGGCCATCCCACGTAAAGGTTTCACCTTCAAACGTCACACTGTGTTTTTCATTCTGTTTACCACCAGTTTGGTTAGAAACCGCATAAGTCAGTACCTGACCATCAACCAGTTTCAAGCGAACAACTGAAGCAACATCATCCATACCAACCACTTCAACACTCGTCACTTTACCGCGAGCATCAACCGATGCCTCAACAGCTTCGTTAAAGTAACCGTGTGTTTCTAACACGTTTGCAAACAGATGAGATTTCGCTTTCTGGCGTAGTACGAACATTGGCTCAGAGCGTAGGTTAAAGTCAGGATCGTTCGCACCAAGACGACCGAAGATCACTTCACCATTAGTTCCCGTCGAGCTCACCAAGCTATAGTAACTGTTGTCATGCAGCCAGCTAACCAGCGTACTGCCAGACACTTCGCCTTGCGCTACCTGCCAGATATGCTGATAACCATCGCTTTCACCCATTGGCTTTAGGCTAGCATTACCTTGGTAATCAAAATCGGTACGGATGATCTGACCCTTATGGTGAACAGGGAAGTCATACTCATGCTCGTCTTCAGTGATCAGTCGGTATAGGTCGATAACCAGTGGGTTCTCGATACCATCAATTTTCGCCAATAATACGCTGCGCTGCATATCAACACCCGCGTAATATTCACGCACGATGCCGCTCATACCCTGAAAGTCTTCATTGTCAGTTTTGAAGAAATGCAGCTCGCCGTTACGCGATTCCGCCATTGCAGTATTGAACTCGTTTTGAGTCTTACGATCAACAACCACGGTGTTGTGTGCAATAGTCTGCTTACAGTAGCTCTTGTTCTCAGGAATGTAACGACCACCAAACTTAGGCTCGATGTTCACCCAACGGCCAAAGCCGTAGTCGTGAAGCGTTTCATGGCCTTTGTTGAATATGCTTAGATGCAAGCCATCGTAGTGGCCGTGATCTAGCGCAGAGTGGTACTGGTGATCAGAACCGTGTTGGCCGAACCATAGCAGTGCCATGGTGTCTTCATTTTTGCTATCACGGTGACGCAAGATAGTCAGGCCACCCTTGTCGCCATCAGGGCCATCAGTAACAAACAAACTCCCCCAGTTAAATGCTGGAATAGATGCTTCTTTCGCTACCGCGTCAGACAGTTTCTTACCAGAAATATGCACCCATACGTCTTTCTGGTGAGCAGCCATCGCCAATAGGTTCGCGTCTTCTTCGTAACGGCCAAAACACGCACTTGTGCTAATCAATACGCCTTCATCATTGATGTCCATCGTTTTTGATGAGTCGTTCAAGGCAGGTAGCGTACCATCAGGGAATGCCGTTGACATAACCGAATAGCTCGTTGTTTTAATTACACCGTCTTTATGTGCAAAAATACCCACTTCCGGTTGACGACGCTCAATTGTCTCGGCGAACAATTGAATTGGGCGTAAAGAGAAGCGGTGGTAGTAAGGACCTTCCATGTAGTAGCCATCTGGCGAGAACAGCTGAGAAAGCTGAGCCAGGAAGCCACCACTCACGCTATCACCTTTCAGACCATAAAGTGCTTTATCGACGATGTCTTGATTTTGAATTGCATAGCCACAGATACCCACACCAGCGACAGCCCATAAGCCATGGTTGTGGATGATATCGAAATCGTGGGCGTAAGTGTCTACAAACATATCAGCCATGATCTGGAACAGATCATCTTCGATCAAGCGACGCTCATCGTCAGATAGTGTGTGATGAATACAGCTGTATGCACATGATGAATATAGCATCCACATGTTTTCATTCAGTGTTTGGTGAAAGATACGGCCTGGGTGGTTACTATCAAGGCTAACGTTCAACTCAAGTTTTGGGTACACTTCAGCGTACGCAACTAGCATGTTACGAATATAATCACGGTACGCTTGGTTTTCTGTGATCAAAAATAAACGACCAGCAATGTCCATGTGAATATAGTTTTGCTTATGGCGATTATGCTCATAGCCTCCACCTTCACCATGTCCAGGTACTTCAATACCTGCTGTTGCCATGTACGTTTCTAGTAATTCAATATCACGAGCAAGCGCTTTGCCCATTAGCGTATCTTTACCAAGATCTTCGCGAAGAATTGCAGCTTCATCAAAGCTAATTAATAGAGGTTGGTATGTCATTATTTCGTCTCCTGCTTCACAGCAAGGAATCCTTTCCAGCTATAAGTTGTGTTGTTAATTTCAATTTGGTGCTCAGTCGTCTTTGTTACATCCGGCAGGTTGCTGGCCATCACTGTCAAACAAATACTTTCACCAGTAATCCGAACCACTGAACCAATCTCGTTGTGACCAATCACTTCAATGTTATGAAGCTTACCGCGAGCATCTACTGACGCTTCAACGGCTTCGTTGAAATAGCCATGCGTTTCTAATGCAGAAGCAAAAAGTATGTCTTTGCCTGTTGTACGCATAAGAAAACTTGTTTCATGGCGTAAATTGAATTGCGGATCATTTGCACCCGTTTGGGTGAAAATCACTTCGCTGTCTGTAGTTGCGCTTGTACCAAGCCATGTGTAGTAGCTGTTACCCTGTAGCCAGCTAATCAGTGCACTATCTTGTATTTCGCCGCGAGCAAGGTTCCATAGGTGCTGGTAACCGTAATTATCGCCAAGTGGATGCAGCTCAGTATTCGTTTTATAGTCAAAATTGGTACGTATGATCTGACCTTGGTACTGGTGCGAATAATCATATTGATGTGCTTTTTCGCTGGTTAAGCGATAAAGATCGATAAGCAATGGGTTTTCTAGTGAGTCAGTTTTTAGCATCATCACAGTACGCTGCATATCCGTATCAGGGTAATGATCATTAGCAAACGCACTCATCGCCTGTAGTTCTACACCTTCGCCAATAAAGAAATGTGGCGCCCCGTGTGCACTATCAGCACGATCCACCTCAAAATTGTTCTGGCATTGCTCGTCAACCGTAACTGCATTGTGGTTGATAGTTTGGCGCGCGTAGGTCTTGTTTTCATCAAGGTAACGGCCGCCAAATTTAGGCTCTATATTTACCCATCGAGCAAAGCCATACTCGCGTAGTACTTCTTGGCCACGGTTAAAAAACGTAATACCCAAAGTATCAAAGTGGCCATGCCCCATCCCATGCTGGCCATAGTTCATCACAAGCTGGCTTATGTCTTTGTCTTTACCTTGCATTCGTAAAAAGCCTTGAGCACCGCAGTCCCCTTGAGCACCTTCATTCAGCTCAACACTTGGCCAAAATGGAAGCTCTACATTTTCTTCAGCTTGGTGAGAGCGAGATAACTCAAGACCACAGGCGTTCAACCATACTTGTTGCTGAATATCAGCCATACCAAGCACGTTTTTATCGAAACCGTAGCGCTTAAAGTACATGCTTGCAGCAACCACCACACCCATATCGGTTATACCCATAGTGTGCGATGAATCATTAAGCGCTGGAAACTGGCCATTTGGGTACGCTGTTGACAGCAAAGCTTGAGTTGTTTGCTTAATGACCTGCCCTTTATAGTTATAAATGTCTAACTCTGGCATGTGGCGGTGAAGTACTTCAGCAAAAACCGCTAATGGACGAATAGCAAAACGGTGGTAATAAGGCCCTTCTATATAGTAGCCAGAAGGCGAAAATAGCTGTGATATTTGAGCTAAAAAGCCACGAGACTCACCATCACCGTTTAACCCAAATACTGACATATCAAGGTACTTACGTTCACCAATTGCTATGGCGCAAATACCAACAGCAGCCACAGCCCAAATACCATGATTATGGATACGGTCAAAGTCATGACCATATTTAACCGTCGACATTTCAAGCATCGGTTTAAATAAATTATCGATAATGTGACGACGTTCTGTCTCAGATAGCCAATCGCTAATACAGGAATAACCTAAACTTGCATACATGAGCCACATATGTTCATTCAGAAGCTGGTGAAAAATACGACCTGGTGGATTGGTATTACGCTGAATGTGGAAACCAAACTTCAGATACTTGTCTGCATACTCTGTAAGAAGAGAAGCCGCAAACTTTGCATATTTCTCATCTTCGGTGATCAAGAACAAACGACCAGCTAAGTTTATGTATTGGTAATTTTGCTTATGTTTATTGTGCTCATAACCTCCAGCTTCACCGTGCCCAGGGACATCTATCAGCATTAGCATATAAGCATCAAGTTCTGCCTGTAGCTTCGCGATAGTTTTCCCCATTAATGACGAACTACCAATTTCTTGTTGTAAATCAGTTAGTTCTTCATGGGTAAATAAAACTGGCTGTGTTGTTGTGTTCATATTAACCTCAGGTTAGAGATATACCGACCTCAGCGATAGCTATAAAATAATACAAATACATAAAGACTTCATCCTCATATCGATAAAACAAGACATAAGTCACAAATTTAAAGTCGAATAATAACCACAAAGAACAGAACAACTTAGCCATTTAAAATCAACACTTTAACCAAAATACAGCGTCTATGAAGCACGAAGATACAGAAAAATAAACATGACGACCATCACGAAACCAGAACCCTTGTATTACAATATAACTTTTCGAGGCATAAAATACGCCCAGTTCGATAACTTAAGGCTGAAAAAAAATGACCATTGATACTTTTGTAGTACTGGCCTATTTCCTATTTCTAATCGCAATTGGTTGGATGTTTAGAAAATTTACCACCAATACCAGTGATTACTTTAGAGGGGGCGGTAAGATGCTGTGGTGGATGGTTGGTGCCACTGCATTTATGACGCAATTTTCAGCATGGACGTTTACTGGTGCAGCAGGGAAAGCATTTACAGATGGATTTGCAGTCGTCATCTTGTTCTTAGCGAACGCATTTGGTTATTTACTTAACTATCTGTATTTTGCACCGAAATTCCGACAATTACGTGTAGTAACAGCAATTGATGCTATCCGTATGCGTTTTGGTAAAACCACTGAGCAATGGTTCACTTGGGCAAGTATGCCTGATAGCTTGATTTCGGCGGGTGTTTGGTTGAACGGTCTGGCTATTTTTGTAGCTGCTGTTTTCAACATTCCAATGGAAACAACGATTATCTTTACTGGCATCGTACTGATGGGCATGGCTGTAACAGGTGGTTCATGGGCTGTTATCGCATCTGACTTCATGCAGATGTTGGTAATTATGGCTGTAACCATTACTTGTGCAATTGCTGCCTACTTCCACGGTGGTGGTATTACTAACATTGTTGATAACTTCCAAGGTGATTTCTTGGTTGGTAACAACATGAATTACATTAGTATTTTCATTCTTTGGGTTGTTTTCATTTTCATCAAACAATTTGGTGTAATGAACAACAGTATCAATGCTTACCGTTACTTAGCAGCAAAAGACAGTGAGAATGCGCGTAAAGCCGCAGGCCTTGCTTGTATCCTAATGATTGTTGGCCCAATTATTTGGTTCCTACCGCCTTGGTATGTAAGTGCATTCATGCCTGATTTTGCCGCTCAATATAGCTCTATGGGTGACAAAGCCGGTGATGCTGCTTACCTAGCATTCGTTCAGAACGTTATGCCAGCGGGTATGGTTGGTCTACTAATGTCTGCGATGTTCGCTGCAACCATGTCTTCAATGGATTCAGGCTTGAACCGTAATGCCGGTATTTTTGTTTGTAACTTCTACCAACCAATTTTCCGTCAGAACGCGACACAGAAAGAGCTAGTGCTAGTAAGTAAATTAACCACTATCTTGATGGGCTTCATTATCATCTCGATTGGTTTGTATATTAACTCACTACGTCACTTGAGCTTGTTTGATATCGTACTAAACATTGGTGCATTAATTGGCTTCCCAATGCTTATCCCTGTACTACTCGGTATGTGGATTCGTAAAACCCCTGACTGGGCGGGTTGGTCGACACTCATCGTTGGTGGTTTGGTCTCTTACGTATTCGGTATCATGCTAAAAGCACACCATATCGAAGCTCTGTTTGGCCTTGAGCAGCCCCTAACAGGTCGCGAATGGAGTGATTTAGTTGTCGGCTTAAGCTTAGCAGCACACGTTGCCATTACAGGTGGCTTCTTCATCCTAACAACTCTGCTCTACAAAGGCCGAACGGCTGAGCGTGAAGCTGAAGTTAATAAGCTATTCGAAAACTGGAATACCCCACTGGTTGCTAGTGGCGAAGACCAGCAATCACTGGATACTAAACAGCGTTCAATGCTTGGTAATCTAATTACGACTGCAGGCTTTGGTATTCTAGCAATGGCTCTAATTCCAAATGAACCATCAGGCCGATTACTGTTTATTTTGTGTGGATCTATCGTGCTAACAGTAGGTATCTTGCTTGTGAATGCTTCAAGAAAAAAGCCTGAGGCGGCTGCCGAGGTAAGCACCATTTAATCCTAATAACAACAAAGGGAATGACCCTTTGTACCCTACTTATATTTGTAATATTTTAATACTTAATGTTTTTTGGAGAGTCACACAATGTTTTTCGATATCAACAGCACACCATGGGAAGACCTAGGCGACGGTATTAAGCGTAAAATCGTTGGTCACACTGAAGAGCTAATGCTAGTACACCTAAACTTTGATAAAGGCGCTATTGGTCACCCCCATGCTCATGATATTCATGACCAAATTGGCTATGTTGTTGAAGGTAGTTTCGAAGCAGAAATTGACGGTGAGAAGCGTATACTGAAGAAAGGTGATGCTTATATCGCGAAAAAGCTTGCTGTACACGGTGCTGTTGCACTTGAGCAAGATAGCATCCTTCTTGATGCATTCTCTCCTGTTCGTCAGGACTTCTTGAAGTAATTACCCTGTTTACCCTGATGGGAAGGCTGTTCCCCAATAACCTTCCCATCACCTTTCCCGGAGTTAATATGGCCGCGTTTAAAATTGCCATTATTGGTGAGTGCATGATCGAGCTGCAAGAGAAACACTCTCAGCTTAACCGTGCTTTTGGTGGTGACACACTAAATACTGCTGTTTACTTGTCTCGCCTGACCAAGGACAAGGATATCCAAACTACGTACGTCACTGCGCTAGGTACTGACAATTTCAGTGAAGAGATGATGACTGCATGGAATGCAGAGAGCATTGACACTAGCAAGATTATCCGTCTTGCAGACAAGCACCCTGGCTTGTACTACATCGAAACCGATGAAACTGGTGAGCGTAGCTTCCATTACTGGCGAAATGATGCTGCAGCAAAATACCTGTTAGAGCAGCCTCAAAGCCAAACGCTTCTTAGCGAATTAATGGATTTTGATGCTGTGTACTTAAGTGGTATCAGCCTTGCTATCTTAACAAAAGAAAGTCGTGACCAACTGTTCACTTTCTTAGAAGCATTCAGTGCTAAAGGCGGTAGAGTGTTGTTTGATAACAACTACCGTCCAAAGTTATGGCAAGATAAAGAAGACGCAAAAGCGGCTTACTTACGCATTCTGTCATTAACTGACATTGCCCTGTTAACATTTGACGATGAGCAAATGTTATATGGTGATGAAACAGTTGAAGATTGTATCGCCCGCACACAAGCTGCTGGCGTAAAAGAAATTGCGATCAAACGTGGTAAAGATGCCTGCCTTGTTGTTGAACAAGATTCACACACGTTTGTACCAGCTTTAGTTGCTAAATCTGTTGTTGATACAACAGCAGCTGGTGATTCTTTCAGCGGCGGCTATTTAGCCAAGCGCTTTACTGGTGGCTCTGCGAACGAAGCTGCGCATGCTGGACATCAAGTCGCTTCAACGGTTATTCAGTACCAAGGTGCTGTCATTCCCGCCGATGCAATGCCAAACATTTTCGCTTAATCGATATTCTGACCAATATTCAGGAACTATTATGAGTAATCTAAACGACCAACTTGCCGCACTAAAAGTTATTCCAGTTATTGCAATTAACAATGCTGAAGACGCAATTCCTCTAGGCCGAGCGTTAGTTGAAAATGGCATGCCTTGTGCTGAAATCACACTACGTACAGAATGTGCAATCGAAGCGATTCGCATCATGCGTAAAGAGTTCCCTGAGATGCTAATCGGTTCAGGTACAGTACTGACTAACGAGCAAGTTGACGCATCTATCGAAGCGGGTGTTGATTTCATCGTAAGCCCAGGTTTTAACCCACGTACTGTTCAATACTGTATCGACAAAGGTGTTACTATCGTACCAGGTGTTAACAACCCAAGCCTAGTTGAGCAAGCAATGGAAATGGGTCTTCGCACGTTGAAGTTCTTCCCTGCTGAGCCTTCTGGTGGTACTGGCATGCTTAAAGCACTAACAGCAGTTTACCCTGTTAAATTCATGCCTACTGGTGGCGTAAGCTTGAAGAATGTAGATGAATACCTATCTATCCCTTCTGTACTTGCGTGTGGCGGTACTTGGATGGTTCCAACTAACCTTATCGACGAAGGTAAGTGGGACGAACTAGGTAAGCTTGTTCGTGATGCAGTTTCAAAAGTTCAATAACCCCCCCAGTTATTGTTTTCCTGATTTAGTCGATCATTTTGTACTGAGTTGAATAACCTAGTTAAAGAGACAACGTACTTTTCTACATTAACATTTTTTGTCCCAGCCTTGAGCTGGGACTTTTTTTATCTTTTTTTCATGTCGTTGGCGAATGAACAGGTCTTAAAATAATAATTGGCACTGGCTCTGGCATCCTATCCATCGTTCGATACAACTCCATATAATGCACACGGATACGTTCTTGTTCGCTACTGGCAGTTGGTGATACATCAAGGGAGGACATTGAAGTACAGCCGGAAATCAATAAACCAGCTATGACAACTAATAGATGATATCGCATAAAGCAAACCCACCTCAGCCCAGAATTCAGCATTAATCGCTATAATAATGGTCTCGTTATTAAGTCATTGCCTTAAGTGTAATGCACCCTCTTACTTTTAGGATTGGACTTCACCAAATAGCAAGAAGGTCTAATAGTCATGAAAGGTGATTAAGGTGGACTCTAGTGATGATTTACTGTCATCTCAAAGTGATTAGCATCATATATTTTGTTTAATTTTAGCTCTTCCGTACCAAACATTTTCTTCACCATAGCTAAAAACAACTCCCCTGTTGCCACAGCATCGATCAATGCACCATGACAAGGGTAAGACGGTAAACCATAGCGTTCCCGTATAGATGAAAGACGATAATCACCTTCTTTATTGTGCATGTTAATCGCCATCGACTTTTCTAGTAACAAGGTATCTAACCATAAAATAGGCGGAAAGGTGACACCGTAGCGCGACTGCACATAATGCTCAATAAAGCACTTTTCAACCGTTAGACCATGGACGAGAACAACCTTCCCTTGCATGCGCTCAAAGAGTGCTGTCATCGCGCAATCAAGCGTTTGTCCTTGCTGTAACATCTCAGGTGTGATGTGGTTAATTATCGCAGTAGTGGCATTGATGCCACTACTGTCTTTAATGTATGTTTCATGACATGTTTCGAGGTCTAACGCCCCATCTGAAAGCTCCACATAACCGATGCTTAAAATTTGATCGTTCTTTGGTGATAACCCTGTGGTTTCAAAATCAAGCACAAGAAAATCTATCTCGTTCAAACTAAAATCATTCTCCTGCCAACAGGTAATACCTAAGCGTTCAATAACTTGCGGTAACTCGCCTATATCTTGCAGTCCTTGCCATTTCAATCTCGCTTTCTCTAAACGATTAAGAGGCTTAAACATTGAAAACAAGCTTTTCATTCGTCAATTTCCTTTTTTACAACAGTTAAAGCTTGCTATAACGTAGCTTTACAGCATCTTGCAGCTCGGAGATAATCCTGAAGGCATCTTTTAGGTGTTTACGCTCAAAGTTACCAAACATATCTGGCGAAATATGGTTATTGGGTGTTTCACCCTTTTTCATTGCTTCAAGTTGATGGGCATAGCGAACACGGGTAATAAATCGATAAGCGCCAACAATATCTTTTAGGCTGTCTTCACTTAACTCACCGTTTTCATAAGCATAGCGGAACCTTTCTTCAGTTCCTGTCAGCGTACCTCCAACCGACAAGCTATAAATCCTCGCTAAGTCAACAATCAAGTTAAGGGCATATTTTTTGATATTTAACGTATTGGTATGCTCGCCATTTTTCTCAAGTACAAATTTATTAAAGATTCCCAACGGTGGGTTCGTTGAGGTCGCATCATTCACTAAAATAGTTAAAAATGAGCGGTTCTCACCTAGCACTTGATGAAGGTGTTCTTGAAGTTGTTCTGAGAGTTCATGAGCGCCATAGATCGAACGTACCTCAAGGAATACACTAATATTCAGCAAACGCTCATATTCAGGGTTTGAAGCCCATTTACGGTAATATTCTTTCCATACAGATAATGGCTGACACCATTTTTTCACTGATGCCATGTAGTTGCCGCTGCATAAGCTATAACCACAAGCATCCATCCATTTACACACATCCATCGCTAATAACTGGAAATACATCCGGTCATCATCGGTTACGTCATCCGATAAAATAATCGCATTGTCTTGGTCTGATAACTGATGTATTTCATTTCGGGCATGTGAGCCCGCAACGACCCATGCATACTCACAAGGGGCTTCACCAAGTCGAGCTTCCACTAGCTGAAGGATTCTGCGATTAAACGCATCCATAATCATCGACATGACTTGACCAATAATATCTGAACCAACGTTCCCTTCAACTAGGGCTTCAAAGATACCCTGCCGCTCTGCCGTTAGCTCTGCTAATCCATCCAACGAGTTTGTGTATTTGATTTTTTCGATCAAAAAGATTGCCTGAACTCTATGTTCTTGCACGAGGTGTGTTGTTGTTAACAAGCCGACAACTTGATCATCTTTCACCACGGGTAAACTACGAACATTATGTCGCATCATCTTTGATGCCGCTTTCATGACCAAATCATCAGGTGCAATAAGCATGGGGTTCAAGGTCATCACATCGCGAATCGGTTTATCGGTATTCATACCAAGCGCGAGAACACGCTTGGCAAGATCACGATCAGTAATCACACCAGTAATCTTACCTTGTTCGGTAACAACAGCCATTGAAGAGCGCTCTTCAACCGTCATGGCATAAGCCACTTTTTGAATCGTCATATCAGCAGAGACTACTGCAACTTTACCGCTAGCAACTTCTGATACTTTCTTGAAAAATAAACCTTTTTCATCATCAGACCACACCACACTTAATGCTGACTGAATTCTTACTTGTGCTTGAGCGGCAAAGTGTTGAGCATACTCAGGGTAAGATTCCAAAATGATTTTTAGCTTGTGATGTGGCACGAGGTACAGCAAGGTATTTTCCATTGCTGTTGCTACATAAGCCATTTCATCTTGACTGTTTGTGCCCTCTTCTGTTTTGAGAAAGCTGAAACCAAAAATATCTTCTTCGCCTAATTTTGCACGTAGTACCCCATTCGTCTTGCGCTGCTCCATCGAACCCGTTCGGATCAGATACAAGTACGACTCTTCTTGTTCGGTACTAAAATGAATACGCTCACCCTGTGCCATATAGGTAATTTTGATAGAGGAAGCAATTTGACGCTGACAATCAGAGGGTAATTTATCAAAAGGATCAACATGAGCAATAAAGTCAACGATATTGGGCAGCAGGGCTTGAGGCATAAAATTGATTTCCATATTAATAGTGTATAAGAACAGTCAAATCAACCGCTTCATATTGAATATATAATAATACAAAAATCTGTTAACTACAGCTCAAAAAAGAGGTCACCATCAGTAGTTGTCATAATTTACGTTTTATTATTAGGTGCGCGAGGGAAAATATTAGGAAAGTAAGAATAGAATAATTCGAATTAAAGGAGACCTAAATACTTAGGAATAATTCATTAGCTCAAGGATTGATAGTGCAATAAAAAACCTCACTACAGTAGCGCTGTATTATCAGCGAAACACCGTAGCGAGGTTTTATCGAATTACTTCTCGAGTTTAGTGAAGTAGTCGAAGATTACTGGTACATCGTTTTGGCCTAGGCCTGCATCAACTGCAGCTTGTAGGCTCTTAGAAGTACCTTCAGCGATTAGAGACTCAGTACCTAAGTCTTTAACTAGCTCTAGGAAGTAGCCAAGGTCTTTGTTTGCGTTAGCAACAGAGAAGCCTAATTTCTCTTCGCCGTCTACTGCGTAGAACTTACAGAATTGCATGAACGGAGAGTTAGAAGGACCCGCTGACATGATGTCAAACAGTTGTTGACCGTCAACACCTGCAAGCTTAGCAACAGCAAAAGCTTGAGACATAGTAGCAACAGTCGTCATACCCATGAAGTTGTTAACAAGCTTAGTAACGTGACCTGAACCTAGTTTACCTAGGAAAAATACGTTTTCGCCTTGATCTTCTAGTAGAGGTTTAACTTTCTCGAAAGTAGCTTCGTCACCAGCAGCCATGATGTTTAGAAGACCATCTTTAGCATGTGCAGGTGTACGACCAAGAGGAGCATCGATCATACCAGCGCCTTTTTCAGCTAGAGCAGCACCGATTTTGATAGTCGAAGCAGGGATAGATGTACCGAAGTCAATTAAAGTAGAACCTTCTTTAATACCCGCTAGAACACCGTCTTCGCCGTAAACAATCTTTTCAACAACAGCTGAAGTTGTAAGGCAAAACTCAACAACATCAGAAGCCGCAGCTAATTCTTTTGCAGAAGTGAATTGAGTTGCGTTACCACGAGCAAGTACAACATCAACTGCATCTTGGTTAAGATCCATTACGTTTACTTGGTAGCCACGTGTTTGTAGGTTCTCAACCATGTTGCCGCCCATAAGACCAAGGCCAATAAAACCGATAACAGGCTTTGTCATGTCTAACTCCTAAAATACTATTGTATGATTATATGAGCTAATGATATATGTTTGTTCTCATTTTTGCAATTGCAGAATGACTTAAAATATCACTAGATCTGAATTAATTAATAAGCAATTTGAAAGAAGGCCCAAGGAACATCCAGAAACAATAGCTAAAACAGTATAACTACCTATTAAATATAGATGGGGTCTTCATCAGTGTTGCAAGTAACTTCACTAAGTTTGTTTGCTCTTACGAGCAGTAAATGGTCATAACAAAGGGCTCTAGGGCAAATCACCTAGAGCAATCTTTTTAACCAATAAAAGGCTTACTAACCGACCAATGTGATTACAGTTTGATAGTTACCGTTTCGCCGTCAACAGTAAGAAGAAGCGTGTTACCTTCAATTTTGTGCGACACTTCAACTCGCTCGCCTTGGTTCTTATTCGGAACAAGAAGCGTTAGGATGTTGTGCTCTTTTGCAGCTTTGAATTCCACTTCAACGTGACGGTGGATCTCTAGGTCTTTGAACTCGTACTCGTCAACTTCTCCGAAGCCTTCAACGTTCTTAACAGAAAGAATGTTATCAGACGCTTCATTAATGAAGTTCACGTCTAGGTGCGCGATTTCACCACGGATAGTGAATGATTTCTCAGCCACTTCATTAGCGAAAGTCGTGTGCATTAGCCAAGTCATGTCTTTCTCTTCAGAAAGCGTGGCCTTGTCTTGCATAACGAATACTTTGCCTTGAACGAACCAAATCTTACGCTTGTATTCTTCGAGCTCAGGTACGAAGTACTTGTAAGAAGCCGTTGCATCACCTTCAACCATCTTCACATCAGATTCTGTGTCGTAGTCAGAAATGTTGCCACCAGCTTCGATACAGTAGCTATCTTGGTGACCTTCGAATTTCGTGTTCTTGTTCTCGCCGTACTGACCTTTGCCACCGAATAGAGGCAGGTTTTTAGAGAACGTTTGACGACGCCATTTAGTGTGCATGTCAACACCGAAACCACCATAGTAGCCAGTGATAGCCGCTAGTGTTTCGCCGAATGCGTGCAGAGTGAACGCATTTTGGTCACCGTGAGAGTGGCTGATAGAGCCAAACGGAGAACACTTGAATACCATGTGGATATGGTTATCGCGTTCAGTCATCTTGTTATGGAATGCAGCCCAACCCGTGATTGGGAATACTTTTAGCAACGGATCGTTTGACGGTGCTTTCTCTTCGGGTGCATCCCAAAGGATGTTGAAGCGAAGATCGTCGTAACCAAAATCCCACCAACCGAAGTTGTAGAATTTAGTGTGTGCTTCAGTATCACGGCCTTTAAGTTGGTTATAATACCAAACGTACTCCGGCTTTTGGTTAACACCCGCATAGTGCTTGATGTTGTAAGCCAGTTTTAGGCCTGGATAATCACCGATAGATGACTGGTCACAAAAGCTCGCGCGCTTAGAGTGAACAGGCATACAGTAAAGAGGGAAATCTCCGGTGTTTTCGTAGAATGTTTTATTGAACATGTCTACACCAGCGTAAGCTTTAAGCAGATCGAAAGCTTCGCCTAGGAATGCAGTTTGTGTATTCCAGTAATCAGGACCTTCAGCCCAACCGCCGTCTACACCACCCCATGGTGGGTAATGTACTGCGTAGTACTCTAATGCGTACGCGATGTACTCACCCGCTTTCGGGTGATCGTGATAAAGCGCGATACACGTTGGGATAATTGCAGAAGAGATTGAACGTACACCATGACTATTTAGTGGGTTGTTCAGTAGATCAACCGTTACTTTCAGGTGGTGCATGATTTCGTCGAGACGAACAACAAGCGCTTCACGTACGATTTCACGCTCACCTTCAGTGAAGTAAGCGTGTAGCCAGTCATAACCCCAAGCCATTGCAGCGATTACACGGAATGCTGCTTCATCGTTATAACCACGAGACGTTACGCCGTCGGGATCGTAAGTCGCTAGCTGTAACGTCCAAGCTTTCGCTTTAGCGATAAGTTCTTTGTCTTCTTTTACGATTCCCGCAATAGCTAGGTTACGCGTAGCGTTAAGTGCCATTTGGCAATCAACGTACATTTGACGCCAATAAGGACGCCATAGTGACGCTTTACCAACGGTTTCTTCAGGGTAAGCTTGTGGCTCTTCAAACGGTGCTGTGTCTAAGAACTTAGCCGTTGATTTATTGAAGAAATCATCGAACATGCAATGGGATTCATCTGCCTGAACTTTTGTACGGAATTCTGCTAGATCTTTACCTTGAACAAGAAGACGTGGACGTGCTTCAGAAAGGTTGTCTAAGAAAGAAAGATCGAAGTCCCTTTTTTGAACTTCAATAGGTAGCAGGTCAACTAAGTTACCCGCTGATGTATCATTTTCAAGCTTCATCTTTCTGATAGCATCAAGCGCTTTGTCGTTGCTCATACGAACTCTCTATATAAGTCTGTTAAACGGATTAAACTCACCAATTGAGCCTATTGTAATACAATATGGTCAGCCATTCACGTCTTTGAGAGTTACTTTCACCTTTTTGTGATCTATCTCTCGAATGATCATAAGTACATTCGAGTAAGCGTAGTCGAATTCGAATACTTACAACTTTAATAGTGTGATTAGCGTAGCTTCAATTAAGGAGCTTTTTTAACAATTCACCGTCTCGCATTATGCATATTGACTGTAATCACTTTGAATTAATTAAATCATATAATTGAATAACTTAGCTTTATAAAAATGAAAGTATGTGTGGGTAACACTGTTCTTTCTAACGCYAACCAACAAAAAAGGCCCCCATGCTGGCGGCCTTCTAGAGTTCATTTTTTTCGATGCTTAATTCGCTGTTTTGTAATGGTATTCAAAAACAGATTCACTATTATCATTAAGCTGACTGTTAACTTGATGCCCTGCAGCCATCGATTTATCACCGGATGTTTTAAGTTGCATATCGAGAATACTCATCTCAACGTTATTTGGTTGAGTGAGAACATGTGAAGCGGCGGCTGACTTATCACCAGCTGTGGAAAGGTGATTATCCATCACGCTATTAGCCATTGCTGATGTTGAAAGAAGAAGTAGTAAACCAATATTTATGATAGCTAGTTTTTTCATTATAAATCTCATTCTAATTCTGTAGAGGAAAAGCTTTAACTGCCAGCCCTCACTAAACAATTTGTTGTCATTAAAAAGCAGCTTTCTAAATACGCTTAACTGGTATAAATGCCCTTCAACCTATGGAACAAATAGTAACAACCTGAATGAAAATGAGTGTCTACCTATGTAAATCAGTGAAAAAGAACTTCGTGATAGAGTAAAGAGTCAGTGAGCACCTATCGTTTTATAACAAATACAAAAAAGGCTTACCCTTAGGTAAGCCCTTTTGACAGAAAATAGCTGCTTATTTTTCTTTTAGTGCATCAAGCGGTAACCAATTAACCGTTACCCCTGACTGGGTAAACATGTCTTGGCTCACTTTAATTTTATCACCCCAACGAGATAGAAAGTCTTCTGTTTGTTCTGGGCAATGTACCGTTGATATACCGGTTTGAATAATTTTTGCCGCGCAATTAGGGCACGGAAAATGCGTAACCCAAATATCACAGTCAGCCAGATCACGCTTAGCAAACAAAATTGCATTCTCTTCAGCATGAAGCGTTTTAAGCAACTTCATTTCGCGATCATCGATGTCAGCACTATCAGAAATGCCATGTGGGTAGCCATTAAAGCCAACAGAGACAATACGGTTACCTTTGGTGATTACCGCACCAACCTGTGTTGATGGGTCTTTACTCCAAGAACCGACCAATTCGGCCATTTGGAAAAAGCGCACAGCCCATTTTGAAATCATGTTCTTTACCTTTTCTTATTGATAATGACTATTTTGCAGAACTTCATTACATTGCTCAAGCATGATTACAAAAGATTATGTAATGATTTCACAACAATAGTTACCGCCACGCTAATACGCGGACTTCATTACCTTCTTCTGGTTTCTCTGGAATGTTTAATGACAGCAATAGCGATACACCAGCCATTGCTGCGCCAACCAAAAACACAGTTGCAGGAGACGACAGCCATAGCAAGCCAAACGTCACTGGTATCACAACTGCAGCGATATGGTTAATGGTAAATGACACCCCTGCAGTTGAAGCCATGTCGGCGGGATCTGCAATTTTTTGTAAGTATGTTTTCATTGCTAACGCCAAGGCAAAGAACAGGTGATCGATAACATACAGTGCCGCTGCATATTCAGCTTGCTCAACAAAAGCATAACCAACAAATACGCCGACTAAACCAATGTATTCAAATGTTAGTGCTTTTCGTTCACCAACGCGACCGATAAAGCGGCCAATTTTTTTGGCAAAAAGCCAATTGAATAGATAGTTAATTAAAAACAGCAACGTGATATCAGCCGCTGAATAACCAAACTTTTCGACCATTAAGAAACCCGCGAAAACCACAAATATTTGACGTCGGGCACCGCTCATAAATGTAAGCGCGTAATATAGCCAATAGCGCTTTCTTAATACTAACTTCTTTGTTTGAACGGTTTCACTTTTAAACTGCGGAAAGGCCAAAGCAATAAACAGTAAAAGCACAAACGCGGCAGCTCCAGTAATCAAATATACCCATTTAAACGCGAGATTAAGCTGCTCTAACAATACCCACATAACCCCATAGGTACAAAGTGACGCTAATGCACCAACAGAGATTAGCTTACCCAGTATTTCAGGGGCTTCATCTTTATTTAGCCACTGTAAAGATAGCGATTGTTTCAAGGTTTCAAAGTAATGGAACCCTGTCGACATCAATAATGTCGTCATTAACAGGCCCCAAACAGAAGGAAAAAAGCCTGTTATTGCAACACCAAGAGTCAACATTGCCAGCGACAACAACATGAATCGCTGTTCGCGTATAAACAACAAAACAAACACCGCAGTAAATGCAAGAAACCCCGGAATTTCTCTCACACTTTGTAGTAAGCCTATATCGGCTCCTGTAAAGGCTGCTTCTTCTATTACAAAGTTATTCAACAATGCCTGCCAACTCGAAAAAGCTATCGGTACGATTATCGATATAATAATGAGAAAGTTTTGTGGCGTACGCCACTCATCAGACCTTAACTTGCTGAACATGGGAAAACCCTAAAGATTATAAGTACCCATACTTTAACGGATATTTACAAAATACTTAACATTGAAATGATTAAATAATCAAGTTCATGTTTTTACCACAATGAACGGTATTGACGGTGACAAGCACGACACGTTGACTCTGCTTGCTTTAGTCCACGCTGAGCTAATACTGGATCTTGATTTTCCGTTGCCTCGTTCAGCAACACAAACCCTTGTGCCATATCATCTAGCATGCGGTCAAACTGACTTTTATCCTGCCAAACTTTTTCTTTCGACTTACTACCTTTACTGCTTCCTTCAGGGAACAAATGTACTAAATTCGTTGAATTCTTTTCTAAGTTACCAGCTATCTCTGATGTAAGAGACCAATCAACATTACCCGCCTTAAGTTCACGACTTATTTGCTTGGATCCTTGCTCAATGGCACGGAACGCCGCTTGTCGCTCTGCAATTGCAGTCTCCGATGAAACTGGATCCGCAGAAGCCGCTGTAATTTTTGCACCACAAGCTATAACTAAAGTCATTACTGTCAAGAATCTTACATTTCGCATTTCTATTTCCTCTATGTAGTTATGTCACCCTCACAAGGTGACGAAACTAATTTACATCACAACTGTTGCAACTGCAACAGTTGCGATGTAAATTAGTCCCACATTAAAAGTGAATACAAGCAACGAGGCATAAACAACATGAAAATCTGGGATCTTCCAACACGCCTATATCACTGGCTACAAGCTATATTATTTATCGGATTAACATTTTCTGGGTTCACTGGTAATGGGCCGCATGAGCTCTTAGGACTTGGCTTATTTTGCTTAATAGCCTGGCGTATTGGCTGGGGACTTATCGGTAGCGATACAAGTCGATTCAAACAATTTATTTATTCGCCACAAGCCGTTGTTAAGTATTTTAAAGGTCGCCACCCGGCAACAGTTGGCCATAACCCAGCAGGTGGCTGGATGGTAGTTTTAATGCTCACGGGACTGCTTATACAGTGCCTAACAGGGTTAATGCTCGCTGGTTTCTTTGACTCCTTGCCTATTCTAAGCACAGCTTTAACTGATAACGCATTTATGATTGCTGGCACTTTACATGGCCTATTTGCTCGTTTGCTGCCTGTACTGATATTGCTTCATCTCGCAGCCATCATCCTATACAAGCTAAAGAAAAAGCCCTTAGTCTGGGCAATGATTTCCGGGAAGCAGAAACTCACGCTAGCTCAGCAGCTTTCATTTGCATCAAACCGTAAAGCATTGATGCTGTTTGTTGCCTCACTATCAGTTACAATGACAATAGTTGCCTACTCTTAAATCATTTCAAACAGGCTAAACCACAATGAGTGAAAAATTTGAGCGTCAATCCAGCTTCGGATGGATGATAAATGTTGTCGCTAACCGCACAGCAAAGCAGTTAGATACCGAATTAAAAAAGCACGGATTAACCATCGCCCTGTGGCCAACCATGATGTGCTTGTGGGAAGAAGAAGGTGTGACTCAAACCGAGATCTCCCAGAAATCTAAAGTGGAAAACTCTACGACCACCCGTACCCTAGATAAACTTGAAAAGATGGGACTAGTAGAGCGTCAGGACGACCCTAACAGTCGCCGTTCTTTTCGGATTTACTTAACCGATGCAGGTCGATCACTTAAAGATGAGCTGTTACCGATACCTACAGCGATAAATAAAGAAATGCTTGGTTTGCTTGATGCCAATGAACAAAAAGAAATGATACGCCTACTACAAAAAATGATGGTGGCAATGTAACTGTTCATATCCATGCCGATAACGACGTTCTTTATCGGCATAGCTTCCCTACCGTTAACCGCTCTCTTTTTGATAACTTATACTATGCTTTCGCTGTAATTCTAACCTTAAAGGTTTCATTATGGTAAAGGCACTCATCGTTCTTACTAGCCGCTCCGCAATGGGAAGTACAGGAACACAAACAGGTTTTTGGCTTTCAGAACTCACGCATCCTTACTACGCACTGGTTGATCGCGGGATCTCTGTCGATATAGTTTCAATCATGGGCGGTGAAGCCCCAGTTGATCCTAAAAGCTGGGACGAGGAAGACGTAAGCAACGCCCGCTTTCTTGCTACACCAGAACTTGTCGAGCAGTTAAAAAACAGCGCTTTACTTTCAGATACGACCCCTTTGGATTACCAAGCCATTATATTCGCAGGTGGTCACGGCACCATGTGGGACTTCCCTGACAATGAACATGTTCAACGTGCAGCGATCAGTATTTATCAGCAAAATGGTATCGTTGCCGCTATTTGTCATGGTCCTGCCGCTTTAGTAAACATGCGCCATACCAATGGCGATCACCTTATAGCCAATAAAAAAGTCACTGGGTTTACCAATCAAGAGGAAGAAGCCATAGGCTTAACGGGCGTTGTCCCGTTTTTATTGGAAGACCAACTAAAAGCGGAAAATGCGCAATTTATTGCAGCCGAGGCATGGTCTAAAAATGTGGTGGTTGACGGTAACTTAGTAACCGGACAAAACCCACAATCCGCTTCAGGCGTAGGTGATGCCGTTGCTGAATTACTGTTAGAATAGTCGCCACAACAATAAACCCAAGTGACTAAGACATAGGAAGAACAATGGAATTTTTACACACAATGGTACGTGTGCACGATCTGGATGCATCACTCGACTTTTACTGCAACAGGCTAGGATTAGTTGAAACAAGCCGTAAAGAGAGCGAAAAAGGACGTTTTACCTTAGTTTTCCTTGCCGCTCCTGGTGATGAGGCGCACGCGCACGCGAACAGTGCCCCATTAATTGAATTAACCTATAACTGGGATACTGAAGAATACACTGGTGGACGTAACTTTGGTCACCTCGCCTTCCGCGTTGATAACATTTACGACCTATGTGCCCATCTGCAAGCAAGCGGTGTCACTATCAACCGTCCACCACGCGACGGACATATGGCGTTTGTTCGCTCTCCTGATGGTATTTCTATTGAACTATTACAAAGAGGTGAAGCTCTTGCACCAGCTGAACCTTGGGCCTCGATGGAAAATACAGGTAAGTGGTAGTCACTAGCTTTTATTAAAAATAAAAGAGCGAATAATGGTAGGCTGATAAACTATGGGGGCAGGTTATTCAATTAATTACAAACTTTATTGTAATGTTAACCATGACCTATTTAACCTAAGAAGGGTTTTCTAGCTCAATAGATTCCTCTGTCTCCCTAGGTGCCACTAGACTAACATCAAAAAAAGAAGTGCCAGAAACTCTGGCACTAAGCTTTAAAATTTAAGGCGCATGATACTTATCTTCTACCCTGATGTAATCAATAACGATTTGGCCATCAACTATATTCGATGTTGAATTACCGATAATAAGAGCATCAAAGTATCCTTCTTTTGAAGCTATATTCTTGTCTATGATCTCACCATTTAGCCACATTCTGGCAGCTTTGAGGTATGGATCAAAAGCAATTCTGWCAACATTAAACTCCGATGACAAATCTGCTGGATATTCGATAGAAGCACCGTTATTGCTATCCAACCCAATTCCGTTAGCTCCAATGAAAAAGCGCTCATCAAAAGTTTCGCTTCTAGGGATTAATTGCCAAACCGACGGGCGAGTACCTTCATCAGTAACTTGTACCCTAAATTCGATAGTCCACCCATTCGTTTCTGATGGCATTGCATTATGTTGAAGCCACCTTTGTGACGCGCTTGACGTATTCGTCATTTCTAGGAGGCCACCACTTAGTAACTTAGAAATTTCGTTGGCTCCGTCATTTTCGAACCCAAGGTCTGTTAATAACTTATCTCCTTCGATTTCCAAGAAACTAAAATTTTCAGAGGCTAAGTTATCCCTATCAAAATCATCTTCTAACGAAGGCATTGACTCCCAAAGCGATTCATTGATTTTAAATGTTGTGATAGCGGCACCATGATCGGCTGGATGAAAAACAGGATGCGATTCATCAAGAAGACAACCAGCATCGACAGCTGTTAATTGGTCGCCCTTCGCAAAGATCATATCGATTCTAGCTTGCCCCGGGTTTGCTTTAAAAACAGGAGTCCAAGTTTTACAAGGAACCTCTTTAGCTGAAGGGTGAACATATCTCAATGTATCAACATATTGATAGTTTTCGAAAGCTAGCGTTGTAGGCCAGTTTACTTGCCCTCGATTGTAATAATTTGTCTCTTCAGTGAAGTCTAAGTGCGAGGCAGTATTAAGGTCTCCAGCAATAATTACAGGACGTAAATTATCATCACTTAACGCTGAGATGGTGTCCAAAAAGCCAGTCATCGTATTTGCTCTGGGCATATCCATTTCAATTAAATCATCGTTAGAATATGCCGGATTCGCAGAAATATTTGCACCATCATTACTTGATGTAAGCCAAACAGCATAAGTATCCAACTGCTTATTATCAGGAAGAGAAAGCCTAGCACCACAGATATTGAAGTTACAATCTCCCAATGACCTTATTATTGGATAACGGCTAAGAATTGAAAGGTTTCCGTTTTCTGAGTCGGTTAACATATGGAAACCTAACTTATCCGCTAGCTCTTTTTGGTATCCGTATGATTCGACCATTAGTAACAAATCTGTATTAGATTCTATTATTTGTTCATATAGATATTCAGGCCCCATTAAAGGGTCAGCGTCAGCTGCTGCGTGCCAAATATTATAAGTCATAACATTTAATTTATCAGGCAGGCCTAAGTCACGCTTTTCGGTAGTAGTGAAGTTCCAAACAGGTCCCTTAGTACTTGTACTACCGTCAAAAGTATCGACGCGCCAGAAATACTGTGTACTAGGCTGTAAAAGTCCTATGTTGTAATTTTTTTCTAGCGTTTTCCACTCAATGAATGCGTTATCCATATCTCTACTTTCAGAAACTGATACTGTATATTCAACTTCATTATTGCGAAATTCACTCCCAAGCTTCCAAGACAGCGTTGTATTATCAAACTCAACATTTTCAATCGTATGTGAAGGCGTCGGAGAGCCAGGGGCTAACGTTACTTTACGAGCACCAGAAAATTCTCCGTAGAGAGCATTAATGTATTCCTGCTTAAGCACGCCTCTGTATACTTTGATATTATCCAGTTGCATATTTGCAGATGCAACTTGTTCGTGGTTTCCAGTTAGTGATGCACCGAAAGATAATTGATTCGAAGCTGAGTTGATCGCGTCACCACTTGCTGCGAGTACACCATCCAAATAAATCTTAGTAAACTCCCTATCGCCAGTTAAGACTACGTGAACCCACTTCCCCTCCCTAATAACATCAGTTGTTAGAATCTTTTGTGGCTCATCATCACCCTCAGTAGAGGATCCATGCCATTTTCGCCATAACTCAAATTCACCGTTAGGGTTTAAAGTTAAAAAAGGCTCCCTAGAGCGACCATTAAAGTGACCTCCATCCAAAATATTCGCATACTCTCCGGTTTGAGACTCATCTAACTTAATCCAAAACGAAACAGTTCGTTGTTCAACTAAGTTAAGGTTATCAATACGTACTTGCTCCATCTCAGAAAGCTCAATAACTTCGCCTTGGTCTGTGGACAATAAGTTACTTTGACTGTAACTTATTTTTGCAGGGTATTTACTTCCCGTATTAGTCGGGTTTATTTTTTCACCAAACTCTTTATTTTGAAAATCCACAGCAACTAACAAAGTCGCATCGCTGACATCTTCTAAAGCGTACTCGCTATCATAGATGGGGCGATCAGAATCCTTTATATAGTGATACTCGGTATTACATGCAGAAAGGCTTAATGCGATTGCAGTGCAAACAATGGTTTTTTTAATCATCTCTAATTACTACTTCTTAGTTGGTATAGTCCAGAAAAGAGTAAAATAGAAAGGTTAATTTTTTCATCAATTTAGATTAAAAAAACATTTAGTATTAATGACAGATAAGGATATGTGCCAAGCGCTAAGATTTCAAAGTACTTTTTATACGAATTAACCAAGTTAGGGTGCGTACTCT
>NZ_JAKJSJ010000074.1:0-29409 GCF_050336715.1 Photobacterium makurazakiensis | reverse complement strand
TCATAATATCGTCCTTTGATAGCTTTAGTTATCACTCTCAACATTAACGTTCTATTTTCCTACAAAATTAAATTTATCATCAATTTTCTGTCAAATTTTAATTTTTAGATCTAACTAGCAATCAATGTTTTTTTTGTTGTTATAAAAATTCCTCTCTCATATATTCCACCAATCATGAATGATTATTAGAACACTCTAAAACAGTTTGATGGTTATTCTACTATTCACTATTTCTAGTACTGCCATACTCAAAGAGTCAATCTCCTAATATGAAAAATCAAACTTCTGTCTTAGTCTTATCTCTCTCTATAGGTCTTTTGACCTTAACCGGTTGCAACAAACAAACTGAACCTGAAAGTACAGAAATACTACGCCCAGTACGCATTGCCGAAGTATCTACGAACCCAGAAAGTTTTCAAAATCGAGTGGCAGGCACGACAGCCTCATCATCAACGACTAACCTAAGCTTTCAAGTAGCAGGTACAATTGAATCATTCCCAGCAAAAGCTGGCACCTTATTAAAGCCTGGTAATGTTATTGCCACGCTAAATGATGATGACCTGCAATTAGCACTCGCACAAAATAAAGCCTTACTAGAGCAAGCACTAATGAGTGCTCAAGCGAGTACATCTCGCTATAAACGTATCGCAAATTTACACGAAAAACACTTAGTCTCTGATATGGACTACGACGTTTCAAAAGCCGAATATCAGGTCAACCTTGCAAAAGTCGATCAAGCACAGCGTGCTGTTGATTTAAGTAAACAACAAATTAACTACACCACATTACGAGCGCAAGGCAGCCACTGCTCGATAACTGAAGCGCATGCGACAGAACATGAAAATGTATCATCAGGTCAAACTATTGCAACAATGAGCTGTGGTGATGAAATAGAAGTCATAGCCAATGTGTCAGAAGCCACCGTTTCAAACCTCAAAATTGGCCAAGATATTTCAGCTATCATCCATACGATTAACAACTCGCCGATGCCAGCGACTATTTCTGAGATTGGCTTAAATTCAAGTAACAGTGGTACTTACTTTATTACTGCGACGCTAGCATCTAACACTCATTCGCTTCGCCCTGGTATGGCCGCAGAATTATTGGTCAATAGAAATACCTCATATGAAGAAAACAGCCTTTGGATTCCGATGAATGCCGTTAATGAACAAGGCGGCCAACACTATGTCATGATCTATCACCCCCTAGACAATGGCGTCGGAACCGTAAAGAAACAACCTGTTAAAACCGGAAAATTTGTTGCGGGATCCATTGAAATTACTCACGGGCTACTGTTAGGACAACAAATAATCACCGCAGGACTTAGCCAAATTTATGATGGTCTTAGCGTGACAGCACTGAATGAAGGAAATGACTAATGGATATCACATCATTAGCCTTAAAGAAAAAACAACTGATGAGCCTT
The DNA here is from genome assembly GCF_050336715.1 of Photobacterium makurazakiensis. Taxonomy (NCBI): domain Bacteria; kingdom Pseudomonadati; phylum Pseudomonadota; class Gammaproteobacteria; order Vibrionales; family Vibrionaceae; genus Photobacterium; species Photobacterium makurazakiensis. The sequence goes on along the minus strand of NZ_JAKJSJ010000074.1, from coordinate 27,983 downwards.
ATCGTTCTGGCTGCGATAATACTAGGTATCAGCGCCTTTCTATCAATTCCACAAGCTCAAGATCCAGGCTTTCCAATCCGTACCGCGCAGGTAATAACCCCTTTTCCTGGCGCATCCCCTGAGCATGTCGAAGAGCTTGTTACCGATAAGTTAGAAAAAGCCATTCAAGAAATGCCAGAACTCGATAGTGTTAAGAGCATATCTAAATATGGTGTATCAATCATCACCGTCGACATTCAAGATAGCCATAAAAATCTGAGGCCAATTTGGGATAGCCTACGCCGAAAGGTCGATGGCGTTCAAAATGAACTCCCAGCCTCAGCTGGCCGCTCAAGCGTTAATGACGAATACGGTGATGTGTTTGGTATTGTTATTTCAATAGTGGCGAACGATTATCAATATGGCGAACTGAAAACCATTGCCGATCAAGTCAGAGATGAATTTCTCCGCCTGCCGCTTGTTGGAAAAGTCGATATTTATGGTACGCAAGAAGAGCGTATTTATATCGAGTATGAAAACAGTCACCTTCAAGAGCTCGGCTTATCTCCCAATTACCTTACGCAATTTCTTAGCAATAAAAACGTAATTTTAACGGGCGGCGAATGGCAGACTCAGCATGAAGTCATGAGCATTGAGCCAAGTGGTAACCTGGAATCAGTCGAAGCACTAAAGCGTACTTTCGTTCCTCTACCAAATTCAAACGATGTCTTACCTTTGGGTAATATTGCACATATTTATCGCGGTTATGAAAGTCCACCGAAGTCAATGGTAACGACAAACGGTGATACTAGCCTTACGCTTGCGATTTCGATGATCGATGGTGGCAACATTGTTAAGCTTGGCGATCAAGTTTCGACCTTACTTGGCGAGCTAGAACAAACATACCCGTGGGGAGTCGATTTCGAAACCGTTGCATATCAGCCAAAGCTGGTTGAAAACACCGTTAACAGCTTCGTTGATAATCTACTCCAAGCGATTGCAGTTGTCTCTGGCGTAATGCTTATTACCTTAGGGCTAAGAACGGGCTTGATTGTGGCCAGTTTAATCCCTGTTACCATTGCGGCCACAATCGGTATTATGTATTGGCTAGGGATCGGACTTGATCAGGTTTCGCTAGCTGCGTTAATGATCGCGCTGGGTATGCTCGTTGATAATTCCATTGTCATTGCTGAAAGCATCATGACAAGAATGCAGCGCGGACAAAAAGCGACACATGCCGCCATCGAAGCTGCTAATGAATTAAAGCTTTCACTGCTAACATCCTCATTGACGACATCTGCGGCTTTTTTACCTATTTTCCTTGCCGAATCAACAACTGGTGAATATACGGCGCCGCTGTTTAAAGTGGTATCGATCACGTTACTAGCATCATGGTTCTTCTCTCTCACCATGATCCCGCTTTTATGTACGCTGTTTTTAAAGGTTAAACAATCACCACCTTCCTCTACACAAGCGAAGCCAACAGCTTCTGAGGACAACCCGCAATCAAATAAAGCCGAACGTCTGTATGGTAAAGCGCTAAGTACACTGTTACGCCGTCGGTACAGCACATTAGCCGTTGTACTTATGGTATTTACCGTCGCTATATACAGCTTTCGGCTTATTCCCGTGATTTTCTTCCCGCCATCAGAAGACCCGACATTCAAACTAGAAATAGAACTACCTGTTGGCACTCCGATTAGCAAAACCGTTGCGATTACCAAAGAAATAGATGTGTTTTTGAATACCTTGAAACCAACAGGGGACCAAAAAGAAGGGTTAACAAACTGGGCAGCTTTTATCGGAAATGGTGGCCCAAGGTATGTACTATCGCATACAACTAAACCTGCTAGCCCTAACTACGCGCTTTATATCCTCAATACCACCAGCGGTGCTGTTGTTGATCGAATGATGGAAGAGATAGATCAACACATTTTCAATCAATTTCCTGACGTTGTGCATAGTACTAGAAAGATTGAAAATGGTGCTGCTATTAGTAACCCAATTGAAGTGAGGATCATGGGTAACGATACCGACCAGCTGTTCAATATTGCTGATAGTGTGAAACAAAAGCTGGCTATAATGGATGGGACACGAGGTATTAGCGATGATTGGGGTAATAAAACTAAAAATTTATTCGTCAATATCGATGAAGCCCAAGCCCAGCGCCTAGGCATTAATAATACAGATATCGCTCAAGTCATTCAGGCAAGTACAACAGGTGTGCAAATTTCTGAGTACCGCGAGAATGAAGATATTATCCCTATCATGCTCAAAGCGAATACACAGCGCTATAACAACAACGATTTACCAACCAGCATAAATGTACTAACCCACGATTTAGATTCTGTGCCAATTGGGCAACTCGCCAAAGCAAACCTTGAATGGCAGCCTGCACTTATTCCGCGTCGTGATCGCATGAAAACCATTACGGTTGCATCAAGTCTGGCTCCAAATGTAACGGCTGCAAAGATCAATCAAGAGCTACGCCCTTGGCTAACACAGCAGCAAACAAAATGGCCTAATGGTTACCGATGGGAGCTAGGTGGTGTCGCAGAATCATCCGGTAATGCGAATGCTTCAATCTTTGCCAAGCTACCTATTGCAGGCGTTATTATCCTTGTACTGCTTATGGCTCAGTTTAACTGTATTCGCAAGACTGCCATCATATTGATGACAATACCTTTGGGCTTAATTGGCGTTGCCTTTGGGTTGCTTGTAACGCAGTCATACATTGGGTTCATGACCTTACTCGGTATTATTTCATTAGCGGGTATTGTTATAAATAACGCAATTGTACTGATCGACCGCATTGAGCTTGAAAAGCAAAATGGACGCACTCACTACCATGCGATTATTGAAGCGGCTAAACGCCGTATGCGCCCTATCCTACTGACCACGGCCACAACAGTCGTCGGCATGATCCCGTTATGGATCGGTGGCGGAATAATGTGGGAGCCAATGGCAATCGCAATTATCTTTGGCTTGCTTGGCGCCACGGTACTTACTTTAGGGGTTGTGCCTGTTCTTTACGCAGTTTTATTTAGAGTAAAGTCAGCCCTTTAACCCCAAAAAGACACACTGGCTGACAGTGTGTCTTTTTCAACTAACACTGACCATAATCATTCCGTTACACCAACTACATAAGGGAATTTATTTGGGTGCCGATTGAAATTGTTGGCATTATCGGTAATTTCCCTGCCAACAAATATGCTTAATGCGGCATCCATCGCATCATCGCTTGGCTTGCGGCCATTAATTGACTTAAACGTATACGCAGCTTCTGATCCTACTGTATATGGAATCATGTCAGGCAACAGTTTCGCTGCAACGGAATCTGCGTATGCAACTGGTTCTGAAATATTATTATCGAGCACAACGGCACGTAAAACAGTGCCTGATATCGCATAAGAACGTGTTAAATCAGAGTCTGGACGATGCTGGGTATGCTCAGATACTTCCATTAGGTTATTAGCCATAAACATATGTGTGATCAACGGATTAGCTAGCCTATTAACCTGTACCCACTGATCGGTGTTGTACATGGCACTGCTGGCGTAAACATAAATATCTTTAGGTAGCATTTTGTTTGGAACTTCAACAACAATAACGCTACTTTGGAAGCCTTTAAACAGGTCTACCCCTTTGTCGAAGGCTGAAAGTTCAAGCTTTCCCTCGCCAAGAAGTTTAGTCATGAATCCAATAATCCCTTCGGAATTACCGACGAAGGTATCACGCGCTGCACCCGACCACACTCGAATTCCGTTATCAAATGTTGCTTCTATTCCCACCTCTGCTGTACCGATCTCTTGCCCTTTAGCCCCAACCGCCTGATTCGCACCTTCAGCAATGCCAAAAACCAATTTATCGCCGTCTAAATAGGCTGTAATCGTCAATCCTTCCCCAGTTAACGCTTTGCTACTTGCAATATGGAAACTATATACCCCATTCTCACCAAAAGCCGTTTTGCCATCCTTACCAGTGGTTGGGTTGATATTCATCATAAAAGCCGTATAGCCACTTTGCTCAGATTCAAAAACATACATATCTGTTAGGTCAAATTGCGGATATTTTTTTGCAAGTTCAGTTTCAAAGTGATGGCTGGCATGAGCAGAAAAAATGTGGCCTACAGTACCGAGTAATAAAACCAGAACAGATGTTAATGATAATATCTTGAATTTGTTTATGTAAATGGACATTTTGCATTCCTCATTCTGTTATAAAACAAAGATTTTTGTTTTAATTTTCACGAATAAAAAGATAAGCAAATTACGTTATAAACCTCATGATTGATTCAAGGCAAACGGTTACAACCTTAAGGCCACTGGCTAATAAAGTTACCTCAAGCTTACTAACCTTGCAGATAGTATAAAATACAGTATTAAGGATTTCTCTGTTTGATCCATGATGAATGAGCCATCTTTCATGTCAGATCGTACACACTGAATAGCTCATTGATGCGGAGGAAAAATGACAAAGAGTATTGCTAACCCTAATAATGAAGAATGCCTCAGTACTGAAGATGGCCCTTGTATAGACGTTTTATCCGATGTTTTACGGGCAATACGGCTCTACGCCAGCAGCTATTACTGCGTTGATTTTTCCTCTCCTTGGGGAATAAGTGAGCCGCAAGCTGAATGCGGTACTTTCCACGCTGTAATTCGTGGCAGTGCTTGGCTTACCATGCCAGACTTGGACAGCCCTATCTTTCTGTCAGCAGGCGATATCGTCGCTTTTCCTACTGGTACTCCGCATCAAATCAGCGAACAACTTAACAACCGCTTGCTACCTGGCCTTGATGTGTTAGAAATGATACGGCGAAACGTAAACCCATTTGATTCCGGACAGAGTGTCGTTACCCTATTATGTGGTTACTTCCAGTATAAGAAGAGATCATGGTTACCACTGCTACGAGATATGCCTGCGATATTGCATGTTAAATCGGGCATTGATCCTAAGCTCGACTGGCTAAATAGCATGGTCAAAATCTTAGCGTATGAATCCCGTACTCTTCAGCCTGGCAGTAAAGTCATGGTAGACAGGCTTACCGAAGTACTGGTTATCCAACTGTTACGTTGGCATATGAACAATCAGGAAAACAATACCCCCGGCTACTTCCGTGCGCTCGCCGATTCACGCCTCAGCCGAGCACTCAGCCTTATCCACAAACAACCGGCGAAGTCTTGGACAGTCGAAAACCTAGGAAGTACAGTGTCGATGTCACGCACCGCTTTCAGTAACCACTTTCAATCCATTATTGGTATGACACCAATGGCCTACCTCAGCCAGTGGCGTATGCACATTGCCTATGAACTACTTACTGATAGTAACGAGTCAATGCTTAGTATTGCAGAGCAAGTGGGCTATAAATCCGAGGCGTCGTTTGGCAAGGCTTTCAAAAAAATTACAGGTATCAGCCCGGGGCAGGCTCGTAAACAAGGATAAATGCTCATTATCATCATTTGGTAAATACGAAAAAAAGCTTCTCTTGAGCAATCCACAAGAGAAGCAAAATCATAAAATGATAAGTTTACATTGGTTTTTGAGCGCTTAATTAAAAGCATGGTTATTATTGCAGAAGCTCGAATTCATTCTAGATAAAATATCCCATCAAATGATGCAATTACTGTCACAATCATTCACATGTAAAGACCATTAGGATGGTATTGGAATTTATTAATTCTGTAAAAAAGCTCGCAACTAAGTTACGAGCTTTTTAATAATAAAATTAGCTATATGCTAGCTATCTTTATTACCTAAATGAAGCCACGTTTCAACCACTGTATCTGGATTAAGTGAAACAGAATCAATGCCCTGCTCCATTAGCCAGTCAGCTAAGTCATCATGATCTGATGGCCCTTGGCCACAGATACCCACATATTTACCCGCTTTATTCGCCGCTTTAATCGCCATAGATAACATGGCTTTCACTGCGTCGTTTCGCTCATCAAACATGTGTGCAATATCGCCCGAGTCTCGATCTAACCCTAATGTAAGTTGGGTCATGTCGTTCGAGCCAATAGAGAATCCATCAAAGTACTTAAGGAACTCATCGGCAAGAATGGCATTCGATGGCAGCTCACACATCATGATTACTTTCAGTCCTTTTTCGCCACGGCGTAAATCGAACTTAGCCAGTAAATCAATAACAGAAGCTGCTTCACTAACGGTGCGAACAAACGGGATCATGATTTCAACGTTCTTCAACCCCATACGGTCGCGGACACGTTTAATCGCTTCACACTCAAGTTCAAAACAATCTTGGAACTGAGGTGAGATATAGCGCGATGCACCGCGGAACCCGAGCATCGGATTTTCTTCCGTAGGCTCAAAGTTAACGCCACCGACCAAGTTACGATATTCATTCGACTTAAAGTCTGACATGCGAACAATAACGCGCTTCGGCCAAAACGCCGACGCCAACGTTGAAATCCCTTCTGTCAGTTTCTCAATGTAAAACTCAACCGGATCACTATAACCAATAATTCGTTGGTCGATTTCCGCTTTTAACTCATCAGACTGGTCTGCATAGTTAAGTAACGCTTTAGGGTGAATACCAATCATCTTATTGATGATGAATTCCAAACGCGCAAGACCGACGCCCTCATTGGGGATGCAGGCAAAATCAAAAGCACGATCTGGGTTACCGACATTCATCATAACTTTAAGCGGTAAACTTGGTAATGCGTCAACCGCAGAACGGCGAACCTCAAAATCAAGCTGCCCTTCGTAAATGTAACCTGTTTCACCTTGTGCACAGGATACCGTTACCTGCTGACCTGTTTGCAATAAATCGGTTGCGTTACCGCACCCAACAACAGCGGGAATACCTAACTCACGGGCGATGATGGCAGCGTGACATGTACGGCCACCACGGTTAGTGACGATGGCAGCGGCTTTTTTCATCACAGGTTCCCAATCAGGGTCTGTCATATCAGCTACTAATACATCACCAGCCTGTACTTGATCCATTTCGCTTAAGTCTGATACGACACGAACAACACCAGAACCAATGCGCTGTCCGATAGCTCGACCTTCAATCAATGCATGGCCAGTATCATTGAGGTGGAAACGCTCCATCACATTGGCATCATCACGTGAACGTACGGTTTCAGGGCGTGCTTGAACAATGAATAATTCGCCCGTAATACCATCTTTCGCCCACTCGATATCCATTGGACGTTGGTAGTGCTTTTCGATGATCAACGCTTGCTTAGCTAATGCTTCAATTTCATCGCTGGTTAGTGAAAATTGCTGACGCTCTTCTTCTGAAGTATCAAGCACTTCAACTTGTGTACCCAGCTCTTTACCATCAGCATAAACCATTTTAATAAGCTTAGAGCCAATCGTACGGCGCACAACAGCAGGGTTACCTGCTTCAAGCATTGGTTTATGAACATAGAATTCATCAGGGTTAACCGCTCCCTGCACAACCATCTCGCCCAGACCCCACGATGAGGTGATGAAAACTACTTGGTCAAAGCCGGATTCGGTATCAAGGGTGAACATCACACCAGAAGAAGCTTTATCAGAACGAACCATGCGCTGAATACCCGCCGACAGCGCAACGCCTTCGTGATCGAAGCCTTGGTGTACACGGTAAGAAATAGCTCGGTCATTAAACAGTGATGCAAATACATGCTTCACGGCTTCGATAACGGCATCAATACCACGAACATTCAAAAACGTCTCTTGCTGACCCGCAAAAGACGCATCAGGCAAATCTTCTGCGGTCGCTGACGAGCGTACGGCAACCGAGAGCATGTCGTCGCCTTCCCCTAGTTCGCGGTAGCACTCTCGAATATCATGTTCCAGACTTTGCGGCAACGGAGCCTCAAGAATCCAATTTCGGATAGTGTTTCCTGCTTGCTGTAAAGCATTCACATCATCAACATCTAGTGCATCTAGCAATGTATAGATACGCTTGTTTAGTGAGCTTTCCTCAAGAAACTGATTAAACGCATCCGATGTTGTCGCGTAACCATTTGGCACTTTAACCCCAGCGCCAGAAAGGTTTGCAACCATTTCACCCAGTGATGCATTCTTTCCACCCACTTTATCAACATCATTCATTGATAAAGCATCGTACCAAACAACATTCTGTTGCACGGTGATTCTCCTTTGATTGGATTCAACTGTTTGTATATACGGGCACAAGGGAAACGTTTGCTTTTGCGTTCAAAAAAACGCATTGTTGCTAAACAAAACCCTGCCTACATCAAACAACAACAATAGTTGTGAATGAGGTATAGCTACCCTGTGTAGTTATTGTTATAAGTACTAATACGCTCTAAGTTACAGAATAATTTTAAGGATTCAACTTTCCATGCAACAAAAATCCAATTTTCGTGATGTATTCTACGTTTCTGATGGTACAGCCATCACTTCAGAGACATTAGGCCATGCCGTACTTGGTCAATTTGACATCAAAACACGTCAAACAACGTTACCTTTTGTTGAAAGCATTGAACGTGCCAATATGGTAAAAAATCAAATTGATCTTGCTTATGAAAAATCAGGCGAAAAGCCATTAGTCTTTTTTTCGATTGTCATTCCAGAAGTCAAAGCTATCATCGAGCAGACAAATGCACATTTCTATGACGTCCTAAAAGCGCTTGTAGAGCCGCTAAAGCAAGATTTACAGTTAGAACCCAAACCGCAATTGCAACGTTCTCACAGTATTAATAAAGATTCGGCCAGTTATCACGATCGTATTGCTGCAATTGAATACACATTGGCGCATGATGATGGCATTTCACTAAACAATCTTGAGCAAGCTGACGTCATATTACTTGGCGTGTCACGCTGCGGAAAAACCCCTACCAGCCTCTATTTAGCGATGCAATTTGGTATTCGTGCCGTTAACTACCCTTTCATTGCTGAAGACATGGCAAACTTAAAGCTGCCAAAAGATATTGAACCATACCGATATAAAACCTATGGCTTAACCATTGATACCGACAGGCTCGTTGCCATTAGACACGAACGATATGCGAATAGTGAGTATGCAAGTGAACAGCAATGTACTGATGAGCTAAAAAAAGTTGAATCCATGTTCCGACGTGAAGCGATCCCATACCTCAATACCAGCTCACTGTCTGTCGAAGAGATTTCGACCCGCTTGCTTGATATGAGTGGCCTAAAGCGAAAAATGTGTTAAGCCATTAATGCATGAATTCAGCCAGCTCTTTAATCTGGCTGAATAATTTCCACCAAATGGCAAAATGCATCACAATATTGTCAGTCTTTCTAACGTCTCACCACAAATTCTCATATATAAGAGGATTAAATTTCTACCATATCAGTCACTTATTAATTTCTTATTTTTCTCCCTATTATTCATCAAAAAAATATCAATTATTGCAATATGCTTTATTTGAGCTTCAGAAAATATTATAACGAGGTTCCTAACATGATTAGGCCAGCGCTAACAATAATGGCCTCTATAATGCTTTTTGCATGTGGTGGAGGCGATTCAAGCAGTTCAGATCCAGTTATTAATTCTATGGATGATATTGGTGTACGAAAGATTGGAATTGATTTAGTTAATGTTGCAAATGAGTCTGTCGACTTCTTTATTAAAGAAAATGGCAGCAGTAATACACTATTTGATGATGGTAATAAAGTTGCGACGAATCTAAATAATGATACGAACTACCATGCCATTAGTTGGACATCTGCTTCAGCAATGAGAATTGATCTTGGTGTTAAAGATACCAATACACAAACAAAATTTAGCCAAGTTGATGATGTCGTTTTAAATAATAGTGAAAAGCTTTGGGCTATTGCTTGGCTTGATACCGATGACAATGAATTACAGCTTTCAACTACTATTGAAGAACCTTCACCGATAGAAGGAAAATATAGAATTCGTGTTTTTTCTCAACAAGATACTAGAGTTCAAGTTATCTCAACTGCAGTATCAACCGTTGAAGTAAAGAAAGGTAACTTTTCGGCACATATGACTCTGAATAACTGTAACGGTGAGCTATTCTTCGGTGCAAACAGTGTTGATATTTGTAATTTAGATCAAGGGAAGTCGTATCTTTTAATTAGTGACGGGGAAGATCTTCTGTTAGCAGAAGAGGAAAAATAATAACTATTATAAAGAAAACAATAACTATAAATAAAATTGCAACACTTGGGGATAATAAAAAACAATAATAATTGTGCTTTAACTTGTAACGCAGGGAATGCCTACAACTAATAATAGTATTTATCAGCCAGAGTTTGCGTTTTGTACTTTGTACAAATTTGGGGGAAACGACTCAAGGCTAACCATAAGTTATGGTTTCATATAAATACACCATATCGTAGGCAGCGGTGGCAAAAGCCCCGACATTATATGTCGGGGCTTTATTTTATCTAAAATCGTATTTATCTCGATTATTAGACATCATACTTTTTTATTTAACTTGCGCAGTAACTAATTGCTCTTCATCTGATTTTTTTAAGAATGCATACGTTACACCAGTCACAATCGTACCAGCAGCAATCGCAACTAAGTACATTAGTACTGGTGTTATTGCATTTGGAATAAACAGTACGAATAAACCACCGTGCGGTGCCATTAGTTTTGCACCAAATAGCATCGACAATGCACCTGTTAACGCACCGCCTGCCATACACGCAGGAATAACACGCATTGGATCGCGAGCGGCAAATGGAATTGCACCTTCAGAGATAAAGCAAAGCCCTAGTACAAATGATGCTTTACCAGCTTCCGTCTCGCTAGCGTTAAACTTACGTTTAGCTAAGAAAGTAGCCAGTCCCATACCAAGTGCTGGCACCATACCCGCCGCCATTACAGCTGCCATAGGAGCATAAGTTTGAGATGCAAGTAAACCAACGCCGAAAGTATAAGCGGCTTTATTTACAGGACCACCTAAATCGAAGCACATCATACAACCAAGAATAACACCCAGTAGTACTGCATTGGCTGAACCCATGTTATTTAGGAAATCTGTCAAGCCCGTCATCGCCGCAGACACAGGTCCACCAACGATATAAATCATGATTAGACCGGTGATCAAACTAGAGACCAACGGAATGATCAAAATCGGTTTCAGCGCTTCCATCGATTGTGGCAGACTAATTTTTTCAGCAACCAATTTAGCACTGTAACCTGCAAGGAAACCGGCAACGATACCACCAAGGAAACCAGCCCCGGTCGAGCTTGCTAGCATACCACCAATTAAACCAGGGGCCAGACCCGGACGGTCTGCAATCGAGAATGCAATGAAGCCAGCCAATACTGGTACCATCAACGCAAACGCTGAACCGCCACCGATAGTCATCAATGCAGCAGCTAACGTACCTTCTTGCTCAAACGCCTTGATACCGAAGACAAACGACAGTGCTATCGACAAACCACCCGCAACCACCAATGGCAGCATATGCGATACACCTGTCATCAAGTGTTTATAGGCACCTGTTTTCTCTTGTTTCTGCTCACCTTGTGATGCCCCGCCCGCTTGGTGCTGATAAACGCTTGCGGAATTAAAGGCTTTTTCAAATTCTTCTGTGGTTTTCTTTAGCGCCAGTCCCGTACTGGTTTTGTACAACTTTTTACCATCAAAGCGAGCAAGATCGACTTCAATATCAGCAGCGATAATAACTAAATCGGCTTCAGCTATTTCTTCTGCAGTCAGTTGGTTCTTCGCGCCAACAGAACCACGTGTTTCAACTTTAGCTTGAAGACCTTGACGCTTCGCTTCCTCTTCAATAGCTTCTGCAGCCATGAACGTATGAGCGACACCGGTTGGGCAAGCGGTAATAGCAACAATTTTCTTAACACCGGCAGATTCTTGCTGATCAATCGCAACCGTCGTTACTTCAGTTAACGTTTTAGCTTGAGAAACAGCTAGCTCAAGAAATGCTTTAGGATCAGCAAGGCAGGCATCAATTGACGACTGGTAAACTTTCTTCCCTTTAAAACGGCTAGTATCAACTGGCGTACTCGCTGCAATAACAACCAACTCCGCTTCATCAATCGTATTAGCTGTTAGCGCTTTTACAGGTACGACGCTTGACTGGCATTCTATGCTTGCTGTCCACTTTAGTTCTGCAACGGCTTTTTCTAATAAGCCTGCAGCAATGATACTGTTTGCGATACCACTCGGGCACGCGGTTACAACTGCAATTTTCATATCTTCACCCTCTAAACCGAATTAGTTGTTCACGTTTGCTAGTTGGACACTTTCTTTTACTTCCAACACCTTCTCGATGTTTTCTACACCGACACCAACTTGGCTTACCGCCAGTGCTGATAGTGCTGTCGCAAATTGCAATGTCTCTTCTTTATTCCATTTATTAAGCTGTCCCCAGCACAAGCCTGCAACTAAGGTGTCCCCTGCGCCAACCGTGCTAACCACATCCATTTTGGGTGGCTGAGAACGTAACCAGCCTTCGCTGTTTAGCCACATCACCCCTGCCGCACCTAATGACACCACCACATTGGCAATATTTTTAGTCGCCAATTGCTCAGCTGCTGTCATTAACGCTTGTTGATCGTTTAATTCTTTGCCAGCCCAATCAGCAAGCTCTTCCTCGTTGGGTTTAACCAACCAAGGCGACGCCTCTAAACCTGCAGACAATGCCGCTTTACTGCTATCGAAAAATACATGTTTCCCTTTACGATGTAGCTCTTCTACCCAAACCGCGCACTGCTCGGGTGATAAGCCTTGTGGCAAGCTACCAGCCATGACAAACACATCATGACTTTTTGCCAACTCAAACAGTGTTTCTTCGAACCGTGCAATGTCGTTATCGTTAACTCTGACACCAGGGAAATTGATATCGCTAACACGGCCGCTCTGTTCAACTAATTTCACATTGATGCGAGTCGCCCCTTCTACACGAACAAACGCATCGTTGACGTTAATCTGTTCAAATAGCTGGCAGAAGGCTGCTTGGTTATCAGCCCCCAATAAACCAGTTACCGTGACATCAGCACCTAGTTCAGCCAATACTTTTGCGACATTTACCCCTTTACCAGCAGGATGAAGGCTGCCTTGATTAACCAGATTCACAGAACCAACTTCAAGCGCATCTAGGCTACCCGTTAGATCTAACGCCGGGTTCAGCGTGATCGTCACAACTTTTGGTTTTGATACGGTAGTCATTATTTCCCCTCACCCAAACCATCTGCGATAGCTTCGCCAATCGCGGTAAGTGCTTGTTCTGCATCGTCACCTTGCGCGGTAAATTGCAATTGATGACTATGTTTCACGCCTAAGCCGATGACCTTCATCAAGCTCTTAGCATTCACCGTTTTACCGTCGCCATTTAGGTTAGAAACCAAGATTGCCGATTCGAACTTCTTCGCGACACTCACCAGCATCGCACCTGGGCGGGCATGTAAACCATGTGAGTTACGAATCGTGAAGATCTCCGTATTACCTTCAATAACTTCTTCCGTTAATAACGAAACAACTTGATCAGCAGTCGTACTGAACAATTTGTCAGCCTGCTGCTTATAAAGCAGTTGTGACAGGTAGTTCATGTTATTCAGGTGCGAGCCATTGCATGCAGCAACCATTAGCAAGCCTTTTACTGGCTGGCCTTGTTCTTCAAAAACATGCGTTGGTGTGGCAAAAGCTAACGTCGTTTTAGATACACCTTTAGCGCTCTTTGCCAACCATAGCCCCTGTCCTATATGCGTCGCTCCATTGGCAATAGCATCAGCAACACATTCAGTACTCGCTGCGCCATGATTCTTAATAAGGCCCGCAGCCACTGCTGTTAACTGAATAACATCCGTTGCCGGAAATTGATGCTGAACCAAAGAGGTATTAAAGTCGGCTTCCAACTGAGTTTCACCGTTTAAAATAGCGATAAGCTCATCTGCGCTCGTACTCGACTTTAACTTCTCTTCAACGCCATCTGCCGACAGCACTTTAGTGAGCTGCTTTAGAATGCCAAGATGCTCGTCAGATTTAGCGGCAATACCAATAGCAAGATAAGCTGTTTTACCGTCACCCCAACTCACACCTTGTGGGAAATGATGAACACACACACCCGTTTTTTTCACTAAATTACGGGTATCTGTTGTGCCATGTGGGATTGCAATACCATTGCCTAGAAACGTCGAATTCTGCGCTTCTCGATTTAGCATGCCATTGACATAACCCGGCTCGACTAGCCCCTGTTGTTCAAGGCCTGCTGCAATAGCTTTAATTGCTTCTTGTTTGTTCGTTGCAGCTTGCTTTAGCTGAATATCACTCGTTGATAATGACAACATGCATTCACTCCGCGTTATTAACCTGTGGCTAGGTATCAGCCTAATGTTCAGTTTAGTTGATGCTTTACATACCGACTGAATCGATTCAGCATCAGGTTCAATAAAAGGTTTCAGCATAGAAATTTAGATTTTGATACCTTTGCTGAAACCATTCAGCTGACATGCTGAATGGTTTCAGCTAATATTGCAATTGTTCTAGCCAAGATCATTTGCGAATATATGATCAAGTGCACAAATTAGATTTAGCTCACCACGCTATTGCTTAGTGGTATAACGATAAGAAGTCAGAATGAAACTAGATGAGATCGCAAAACTTGCTGGGGTTTCTCGCACTACCGCAAGCTACGTTATTAACGGTAAGGCAAAAAAGTATCGGATCAGTGAAAAAACCCAGCAAAAAGTCATGGCTGTGGTGAACGAACATAACTTCCGCCCTGATCATGCTGCAACTTCATTACGTGCTGGCAGTAGTCGATCATTTGGTTTGATCATTCCTGATCTTGAAAACAGTAGTTATGCCAAACTTGCGAAGTTGTTGGAAAGCAATGTTCGTAAAGCGGGCTACCAGCTAATTATCTCTTGTTCTGATGATGACATTGAAACTGAGATGAAAGTTGCAGAGCTTCTGCTTAGCCGCCGTATTGATGCCTTATTGGTAGCAAGTGCCCTACCCGCTGACAACAGCTTCTACAAACAGATTCAGGCCAGCGGCATTCCAATAATAGCTCTTGACCGAGCGTTAGATGACGAAACGTTTGCTTCCGTGATCAGTGAGGATCTCGACGGGGCATTCGCCCTAACGGAAAGCTTATTGGCTAAAAATATCAACAGTATTGGTTTGGTGGGCGCGGTTCCCGAATTAGGGGTATCGAAAGAGCGTGAGCAAGGTTTTCTTTCTGCCATTCGTGCTTATAGCACACGTGATAATAAGCCGGAAATTCCGACAATCACCGCTAATGGTGAGCATTTCAGCCAGCAAGAAGGCCAGAAACAAGTTCAGCAATGGATCGACAACGGCACCATGCCCGATGCTATTTTAGCGACCTCATATACCCTCTTCGAAGGTGTGCTTGATTGTTTATTAGCAAATCCAGAATTAATGAGCAAAACCCAACTCGCCACTTTCGGTGATAACCGATTACTCGATTTTCTTCCAATCAAGATCCAATCCCTTCCTCAGCAGTTCGAGTTGATTGCCGACAATGCCCTTGAACTGACATTAAACGCGATTGCTGGGCGCTATCAAGCAGGTGTTGAGGTCGTGCCGAGGAAAATTAAGCATCGTTAACCGGTAACAACGCTTTCCATACACAGGTAAGTTTCGCATATACGCAAAAGCACTCTCGTGTATTTGCTACCTCTCATTGCCTCTTTGCGAAGCTTACCAAGCCTCCGTGCCCTACTATTAAGTACTTAATTTACAAGCAACAAGCGAATATTTTCTCAATCCAGACTAGCATTAAATTCAGTGCCACTGTTCTCAGCAGAAAATGTATCTGCATATATGTACGATGCATTTTAAGAGGCTATTAACTTATAAAGCTCTCAGTTATTTAACCTCTTTCAATTTTTCCAGCGCGATTAGCCTCACAAAAGAATGAAAAAAAACACGCCTGACATTGAGAACAATCCTACTATTGTATTACAATAAGGCATAAAGTGTTTTGTTACCCCTAAAACAACATATTGTAATAAGTGAGTTCGCATGAGCAACGAAAAATCTCTTGACGCGATCAGGAAGATGAAGCTGGAGAATGATACTTCAGCAGGTAACCTTGTAGACCTACTCCCTATCGAAGTACAAAAGCGTGACTTCGACCTATCATTCCTAGACAACTTGAGCGAAGAGCGTCCTCGTCTTCTGGTTCAAGCTAAAGATCTAGCAGAATTTAAAGCAAACGTGCAGGCAGACGAATCACACTGCATGTTCGATGACTTCTTCAAAAACTCTACGGCCAAGTTCCTTGAAACTGCACCGTATGATGAGCCACAGCCTTACCCTGAAGAAACGGTAGGTAAAGCTTCGTTGTGGCGTCCTTACTGGCGTCAAATGTACGTTGATTGCCAAATGGCACTTAACGCAACTCGTAACCTAGCTATTGCTGGTATCGTGAAGGAAGACGAAGCGCTAATCGCAAAAGCAAAAGCTTGGACTCTAAAGCTGTCTACTTACGATCCTGAAGGTGTCACTTCTCGTGGATACAACGATGAAGCGGCATTCCGCGTAATCGCAGCAATGGCTTGGGGTTACGACTGGTTACACGCTTACTTTACTGATGAAGAACGTCAGCAGGTTCAAGATGCACTTATTGAGCGTCTTGACGAAATCATGCACCACCTACGTGTGACGGTTGATCTACTAAATAACCCACTAAATAGCCATGGTGTACGTTCAATTTCTTCTGCAATTATCCCGACGTGTATCGCGCTTTACCACGATCACCCGAAAGCAGGCGAATACATCGCTTACGCGCTAGAATACTACGCAGTACATTACCCACCATGGGGTGGCGTAGATGGCGGTTGGGCTGAAGGCCCTGACTACTGGAACACACAAACTGCATTCCTAGGCGAAGCATTCGACCTACTGAAAGCGTACTGTGGCGTAGACATGTTCAACAAAACATTCTACGAGAACACAGGTGACTTCCCGCTATACTGCATGCCTGTTCACTCGAAGCGTGCGAGCTTCTGTGACCAGTCTTCAATTGGTGATTTCCCGGGTCTAAAGCTGGCTTACAACATCAAACACTACGCAGGCGTTAACCAAAAGCCTGAGTACGTTTGGTACTACAACCAACTTAAAGGCCGTGACACTGAAGCGCACACTAAATTCTACAACTTCGGTTGGTGGGACTTTGGTTACGACGATCTTCGCTTCAACATTCTATGGGATGCACCAGAAGAGAAAGCACCGTCAAACGATCCTCTACTGAAAGTATTCCCAATCACTGGTTGGGCTGCATTCCACAACAAGATGACTGAGCGCGATAACCATATCCACATGGTTTTCAAATGTTCACCGTTTGGCTCAATCAGCCACTCTCACGGTGACCAAAATGCGTTTACCCTACACGCATTCGGTGAAACACTAGCATCAATCACTGGTTACTACGGTGGTTTCGGTGTAGATATGCACACAAAATGGCGTCGTCAAACGTTCTCTAAAAACCTTCCACTATTTGGCGGTAAAGGTCAGTACGGCGAGAACAAAAACACTGGCTACGAAGGTCACCAAGACCGCTTCTGTATTGAAGCTGGCGGTACTATCTCAGATTACGATACTGAATCGGATGTGAAGATGGTTGAAGGTGATGCGACAGCATCTTACAAGTATTTTGTTCCTGAAATCGAGTCTTACAAGCGTAAGATCTGGTTCGTGAAAGGAAAAGTATTCGTTATGCAAGACAAGGCTTCTCTTACTGAAGAGAAAGACATGACTTGGCTGATGCACACTACTTTCGCTAACGAAGTGGCTGACAAGTCATTCACTATCCGTGGCGAGAAAGCACACCTAGACGTGAACTTCATCAACGACTCTGCTGACAACATCACTTCTGTGAAGAATGTTGAAGGCTTCGGTGACGTTGACCCATACGAGTTCAAAGATCTTGAAATCCACCGTCACGTGGAAGTTGAGTTCGGCGCATCGAAAGAACACAACATCTTAACGCTTCTCGTTCCTAACAAAAACAACGGCGAACAAGTTGAAGTGTCTCATAAGCTTGAAGGCAGCACACTAGCGCTAACTGTTGATGGCGAAACTGTGACTATCGAGCTTTAATCTTCGCAAAACTGCCGAGATTTAAAGCCTTTTAAAGCTATTGATAAGGCTCTAGATTAATTAATCTAGAGCCTTTTTTGCCCTACGACATAACAAGAAATTATCTAATTGAATCAATATAGATTGCTACTTCATGCGCTTAAACGTCATTTTACCCAACTTGTACAACCTTTTTAGTTGCTCAGCGGTATCAAGCTTTCTATGCTCTAAACGTCTGCGGTTCAGTTGAGTGTTCACACCATTTTCAAACTCCGCCAATAAACTCTCCGCCACCAGTTCTAGGTTATACGGCTCGCAGCCTTCTTTAACACAAAGCGGTATACATTCATCAGGTTGTAATTGTTCAACATTAAACGCGATTGCAGCGTTAATCGTCTGCTCTTTTACCGACGTTGGCACAGTATAGTTATAAGGCGGTAACCATTCTGTTTCTGGTTTGAGGCGATCGACCTGATTCAATAATAAAATGGTTGCTGGGCGTTTTCGGCTGCGGTTTTCCGGCAATTGATAAAACGCATTTAGTTTTTCGTTGAATTGAGTATCACGTTGACGTGCAGGTTGGTTAGCTTTGACTACCCACAAGATAATATCGCTGTTTACAGCATGATTAAGAATTGTCTCTTCGTTTTCAAGGCTGCCATCTAGCCCAGGTAAATCCACCAAGTGGATAAAATCAACACCATCTATTTCACAACGGTGAATAATGGCCTTATCTGTAGATGGTAATAGGTGGGTTTCTGCCACTAAACTGCCCACGAAAGCATTGATGAATGATGATTTACCGGCACTTACCTGTCCAATCACAACAACACGTAATGGCTCAAGAATGCCTGCATGGTGCGTATCGTCTTCCTGTTTTTGAAGGCTTGTTGGTAGCTCATTCACTGTTGCGCCAAAGCGGCCGCTGTATAAATCAATGGCAACAGAGATAACTTCTTGAAGAAAGACACGCTTTAGCTGCAGCTGAACTTCGTCACTCACCTCATCAAAAATCTTCCCAAAGATCTGCCCTCTTGCTTCAGCTAATAAGCCTGCAGGCGTCATGGCACGAAATACACGATAGATAGAATAAACTTGCTTGGCTTTATCTAATTTGTCTTTATTTTGGTAGCCGTATTTGAGCGTCGATATACTCAGCTTTTCAGCAAATGGGACGTGGTTAAGCAGAAAATGGCGATAGCGTCGGCTGACTTCCTCTAGCATCAAAAGAAACTCAGGCGCTGTAAACGCTAATTCGCCAGCTTGTTTATCTTTATGATAATGACCTGCAACTTCAAAACATAAGTGCCAACCATGCTCTCGAAGAGACCCCCATGAGTCATCTTGCTGTAATAAAATAGGAATTTGTTGCTTAATACCTTGGAATGCCTGCTTGTCGAACTCCCCCCATTCCGCTGATGGTGCAACCTCATAATCACTCATTGTCTGCTCATCACCCGTGAGCACTTGCTTGGCTTTTCTGGCTTGCCATACGTAAATGGCGAAAACCAAAAGGGCACTACTCAACACTGATGCAGCTAACACAAGCCACAAATCATCACGAAAGACAGAGACAAGCCCAATGACTGCTAATACCAAAACGGGGAATACCACAGCCAGCAGCAATAAGGGGATGACGCCACCAGAGAGCTTTGCCATTAACCCCAAACTATTCGTTGTTCGTTTCATGTTTATCTCGGCTCTCTTTGGCTTGCTTCAATGCGGTTTCAAATACAGCCTTGATCTCATCTGATGAAACAGGCTCTCCCTTACTTATATGGTATAAGTACATACATGCTGCTCGGCCAATGGCATAGGTCACACCAAAGCTGATCGCCGCTGCCACTGCGCTACCAATCGTCTGGCCATAAACTGGGATAAACTTGGCAATTTGCCGAGCCCCTAGCTTGGTGAGGTACTTAACCGCAAAGCTCCCACCCAGCAAACTGGCAAATTCAGTAAAGCGTTGCTTGTTCCATTCAACCCCGTAATGACAACCCAAGCTGTGTAGCATCTTACCTTGTATTGCAGGCACACTAACCAACCCTACAGCCGGCAATACATCTGAAGCACTTGCTGTACTGGCATACCACATGATTTCACGCTGCAGTTTGGCAAAGTTCTCAGCTTCGTGACTTTTATGTTGCTGACTATCAAGTAACAAAAACAACACCGGCAGCACATCACTCAAACTCTGCATCAACTCAGCTTGACCATAGAAGTCATTCACTGCTGGATCTTGTTCTATAGAGCTTGATTCGGCCGAGTGTGCTTCGACAAAGTCGACGCTGGTATGTGGGCAAATTTCCCCCCACACGGACTCGACTTGCTGTTGATTGTAATCAACCGCTTGTGAGCGCAGTGCTTTAGCAATAGCTAATACACCGGTATGAACCACCAGCACCTGCTTAATTTGTCCGTCTTTACGAATTTGCTTTAGCGCCCTAATCACGTCGCTCTGCTCAGGCTCTTCCGCTTTCATCACCACAATCAGCGCATTGCTTTGCGCTTGGCATTGGGCAATATCTTCACTTGCATCATAGCTGGCTTCAGATAACCCTCGAGTATCAAGAAAACGAATTAACGGGTTAGCCGCTGGAAAAGAATAAGTAAATGAAGATTGCGTGCAAGGTTGAAAGCCATTACCAATATCGACTGAACTATCACCAGTAACGGCTTCAATCAGAGAGGATTTCCCYGCACCGGTTTTACCTAATAGCCATAAAGTCGGTAGGCTATCTTCCCAAGATTGTTTAGCGACGAAGAGGTCTGGCTCCTTATCAAAATTAATATATTGATAAATATTCTTTAAAAACTGCTGCATTGATACCTCATATTCCACGTTACCTGCACTGTCTTTGCATACCTACCACTTTCAGCACAGTACAAACACAATTGTGCCACGTAGTTTGATTGGCAATCAAAAATAGTAGATTTAGTCATGCTAAACAATCTGTTAGGACAAGTACAATACTTATGCTAACCAAACAGTTCGTATTTTGTAAAAATAAAATGCTATTTTTTTGATGTTTTATGAAAATTTTATCTCTTAAAATAAATTACTTTAAATTTCATTGGCTTATGAAATAAACAAATGTAACATTTTTATTATCTTGATGTTTGTTTGTATTGTTCTAACTTTAAGAATGAAAGTAAATTTCATTTGTAATAAGGAAATGTTGATGTCCTGCAGTAATTTAAAGCGGATTTTTCTCATCTGTGACTCTAGCCTTCAATCGTGTTTGTTTAAGGAATTTTTAGAAAAGAAACTTAACAACCGCATTGAGATGGTCACATTTGACAAATTTACAACTATCTCCTACTTAAATGAAGGGCCAATCCTTGTCATTATCGACTTTACCTATATCAATGAAAATAACTATCAAGACTATTATAAATTTGTCACATCTAACGAATTAGAAACTAATGAGGTTTTGATTAACACACCGAAAGAAACGGATTATAAAACCATCCTAAGTTGGCCCAATATAGCTGGCGTTTTTTATACATACCATGATTTAGAAAGTGTTAAAAAAGGCATGCAGTCCATTTTACAGGGTGAGATGTGGTTAAGCCGAAGTTTAAGCCAAGAAATCATTCTCTCTTATAGAAAACGCTCTCAATTAAAATTTAACATCAACCCTAGTACGAGTTTAACCACAAGAGAAAAAGAAATACTCGATTTACTCATCTTAGGTGAATCAAACGAACAAATCGCAGCTAGCCTTTTTGTTAGTGAAAATACGGTTAAGTCACACCTTCATAATGTCTTTAAAAAAATTAACGCAAAAAACCGTTTACAGGCATTTATGTGGGCTAAAGACAATTACTACAATAACGTACCCGTATGAAAAGAAGCTTTTTATCTGTAATTTTATTAATTTTTCTATTCAGTTCGACCATTTATGCTGAAGAAAAAAAGCCCTTAGAGAATGGGCCACCACTTGAAAGTAAAGATAGTATTGAATCATTGGATAGCTTAGTTGAAATTGACGGTATTATTATTGACCGGACATTTACACATATTGGTGAATTATTTTATTCGCTTTTCGCTCAAAAAATGAGTGATAAGTTTGAAAACCTTGCTGAAAATTTAACAGTGAAAGAAAGGCCAACAGCATTAAGCGGAAGTATTATGAGTGTTTATCACCGTCAAAACTTAATATATAGAACCGCGATATCCCCTGGTCGGACGCAAATTGAGCAAAGAGTAAATGATGCGGTAAGTGCAATTAGTTCTTATGTTGTTCGCTGGAAAATTGAACGTTATTTAAAAGATACATTTGATGTTGATCATGATGRAATTTAAGGGATTAATCATGAATAGAAAAATTGTATATATGCTCGGAGTATTATCTTTCAGCATAGGAACAGAAGCTTCCGAACTTATCTACACCCCTGTAAATCCAAATTTTGGTGGTAGTCCATTAAACAGTAATCACTTACTGGGGATAGCTAATGCTATTAATGACCACAAAAACCCTGATGCAAGTAGTTTACTTGATGAACAATCTGATTTGGACCGACTCGCTGCTAGTCTTGAATCCCGATTGATTAGCCAATTACTTTCTGATGTCGGAAATGGGAATACTGGGCAGCTTGCAACAGATGATTTCTTATTAAATATCGTAGATAACAATGGTGAATTAACCATTCAAATCACCGATAAAGAAACTGGGGAATCATCAACTATCCAAGTCAGTGGTTTAGTGCCTGATATGTAATGGAGTACAGCAATGAGATTGATTTTAGCAATTCTGTTTCCTGTCATATTAAGTGGTTGTTCACTGTCTATGGGCACCCCAGAGATTGACGAAAAGCCCAACTTAATGGCAAGAGGTGCAACCTACAATGACTTAGTTAGCCTCCCTCTTCCGAAGGGCAAGGTTTATGTATCAGTCTATGACTTTAGAGATCAAAGTGGTCAGTATAAACCACAACCAAACAGTAACTTTTCTACAGCAGTACCACAGGGAGCTGCTGCACTACTCATGACATCGTTACTCGATTCAAAGTGGTTTATCCCTCTAGAGCGTGAAGGGTTACAAAACCTACTCACAGAAAGAAAAATAATTCGAGCTGCTCAAAAGAAAGATGAAGTTGTAGCTAACCATGGCAATAACCTTCCCTCCCTTGAGTCTGCTAATATCATGTTCGAAGGCGGTATCGTTGCTTACGACACTAATATAAAAACGGGAGGCGTTGGAGCACGCTACCTTGGTATTGGTGCTTCTGGCCAGTTTAGGGCTGATCAGGTAACCGTTAATGTACGAGCTGTCGATGTGAGAAGTGGTAGGATTTTGCTCAGTGTTACGACTAGCAAAACCATTTACTCCCAAGAAGTACAAACTGGGGTATTCAAGTTTATTGACTATAAAGATTTACTTGAGGCTGAGTTAGGCTATACAACAAATGAGCCCGTCAATGTAGCTGTAATGTCAGCGATTGATGCCGCGGTTGTTCATGTCATTGTCAATGGTATTCAAACTGGTTTATGGACTACTCTACGAGAAGAAGATCTCAACAACCCGATTATTCAACAGTACATGGCTAAAAATCAACCGATAATTTAAAAAGTAATACTCAACTATTTAGCCCTCCTTTGGAGGGCTTTTTCATTTCTGAGTTAGCCACCCCCACCAATTACTTATTTAATAGCAACTCTTTAGTAATTATTCATTCGTACACTCGCACTCATAAATAAATTTCTCTCGTTTCTTTGCAAGAAAATCCATTTATCAAAGTTTTTATTGTCTTTAGGCAGTGTTTATTCATTCGCTCTATTTACCTAAGCAACTGATTGCAAAGCACACTAATAAACTATAGTTCAGCACTGAACCTAAACTTAATCCAAAATAATGAGTCATTTACTGGAATAAATAGTTCATTCCTACGAATATGTCACAAAAAAATCAACTTTTCGTTTAATGAGAATATTTTTGCAAAAACGATAATTAAATTACGAATCAAAATGCAAAGACGGATGTGTGATGAAAAAGTTAAATGGAGCTGTTGTCATATATATCGGTCTATTTTGTTTACAAAATCATGCATATTCAAGAGACCTTGCGCTAAATGAATTAGGACATATAAGTGAAATAAATTATGGCTTTGACAATTATGCTTATATTAAAGTGAGCAATGGAAACAGCAACCTTGCAACAATTACTCAAAAAAGCGTGATTGGTCTATCAAATAATAAAGCAGCAATTTCACAGTCTGGGAATAATAATAAAGCCATCATACATCAACGTGGCGCTTATAATAAAGCCGTAATACAACAAGATGGTTATAGTAACCACGCATATATTTCAGAAAACGGATATGATAATACCGCTATCATTTTACAAGCGGGATATAACAACAAAGCAACTATTGTTCAAAAAGGTAATGGTAATGAGGGAGAAATAAGTCAATATGGAAATGACAATACCGCATTAATTGTACAGAAAAGTAATGTTAAAAGTTTTAAATCTCAAGTCACTCAAACCGGTGGTCAAACACATGTGATCATCAATGGTATGAACCGAAACATTGTAATTGATTAAGCACAATTAAGGATAGTAACATGAAAAAGCTAGCATTTATCATTTCGGCAACTCTTGTCTCTGGTACAGCAATGGCAACTGACCCATACCAAGAAGCTCAGAATTACGATGACAACCGATCACTAATTTATGTAACAGATGAAAGTAGCGATAATACCGTTAATGTTCATCAATCGTCTTATTCTAATAATGCTGAGAACATGTCCAAAGTCTATATTGATGATGATTCTGATCACAATGACATTTATGTAAAACAAGCCGGCAAAAAAAACCGTTCGCGAGCAGAAGCCGATGAGTATTCAAACTATAACAACATTGGTGCAGAGCAATACGGCTACCGTAACAAATCAAACAATGAAATTGATGATTACTCAGACGGAAACAGTATTTATACCAAACAATATGGTGCTTACAACAAAAACCATGTAAAAGTTGATGAGGATGCTGATGGCAATACAGTTACATTGACCCAAAAAGGCTACGCTAACGATTCAGACATTCACATTATCTATGGTGATGATAACTCTGTTCATGCAATGTCTGACGGTAATCATAACGAGATTGACGTCGATATCTATGGAGAAGGTGCTGATTATAATACAGTCGGTATTGACCAGTATGGCGATGATTCTAAAGCTCGTGTTCTAATCGATGACAATTACTATGGCTACACGGCTGGAAACAACATCTACATCAAGCAAACGTCATCTGATTACTCTTATGTCGAAGTTTCTAATGGCTCATCACATAACACTATTAATAACATCCAACTTTAGTTATGCGCCAATAGATGCAAGCGGCAATAGCTATTAGCCGCTTGCTTTTTTATTAACTTAAAAACAAGTCTCGCTGCAAGCTCGCCCCTGGTTTGCAGGCATAGTCAGAAAAATCTGTCACCCCTTGGTGTTTCAACACTTCTTCATCAATAAAAAAGTTGCCAGAACACTGAGAGGCTTCACGGGTAATAATTTCATAGCAAGCGTCAGCCATAATTGTGGGATGACGTGAATGCTCCATGATCCTTTTTCCGTTCTTCATATGCGAGATTGCAGAGGTTGCGATGGTCGTTTTCGGCCAAAGAGAGTTAGCCGCAATATCGTACCCTTTCAGCTCTTGCGAGAAAGTTAACGTCATCATCGACATGGCATATTTTGAGCTGGTATACGCGCCATAGTTTTTAAACCAATCGGGATTTAGATCAATCGGTGGCGACAAGGTGAGTATATGTGGGTTGGAAGACTTTCGCAGAAAAGGTAAGCATGCCTGTGTCAATAAATATGTACCGCGCACATTAATGGAATACATCAAATCAAAGCGTTTACTCGGGGTGTTTTCCATGTTCTGCAGATGGATACTACTGGCATTATTAATAACGACATCTATTCCACCTGTTTCGGCAACAACATTCTCTACCGCAGCTGTTATCGCAGCTTCATCACGTACATCCAACACGACGGGAATCGCTTTACCCTTACCCTGTTGGTTTATTTCTTCCGCTGCCGTATAAATGGTACCGGGTAACGTTGGATGCGCCTCTGCTGTTTTGGCGGCAATAACTACCGTCGCACCAGCTTGGGCGCAGCGCTTAGCAATCGCAAAGCCAATTCCCCGAGAACCGCCACTAATAAACACGGTTTTATTTTCTAGACTACTAAATTGCTCGGTTAACTTCTCGCTGTTATTGGCTTCATCAGCCTTTACTTTCGGCATCGATAACGTATTTGTCATTACTTCCAACTGGTTAATAACACGCCTTGCTTTGTCGAATAGATTTGCCATTGCTATACACATCCTGTTGTGTTCGATATTAGTCCGCGACGATCATGTATTCGCCCTTTAAACCAAGTATAGAGTAAATATTCCAATCACAAAAAAAAGTAACCAATTGATAACTCACAATGAGAGCCAACATGTATTTTATTCAATTAGCACACAGATCCCCCACCCGCATCTAGTACAATCAAAGTAGCCAGGTACAGTCTAATACTTGAACAAAGTGCATTTTTATAGAGACGAGAAATGATGAAGTCTAATGTTTGGATAAAGGCAGGTATAGTGATCATATATGGCTCATCTATCGATGCTGCGCCTCATCGTCACCATGCGATTCAGTTGGCTTGGTCTAGAAATGGCTACAGCTGCAAACTAGATAATAATGAAATATCGACACCTGTAATTATTGACTCTAATGTCGAGCATCAACTACATGTTGATGAGGGCTGGATATTGTTGGTCGAACCCACTAGCGAATTAGGGATAGCGCTATCTAAGAAATTGGTAGGACAACCTTCAAAAGTACTTATCGCACCTTCATCTAACTTTAGACTTACAGAACACACTGATGATTTGACTGTACTACTTTCTCCTTTATTTGAAGCTTTAGACCTTTCAAACCATTACCCTCTCATCAATGAAAGCCAAATCATGGATCATCGCATTAAGAAGCTGCTGCATGAACTCAATCAGTGCTTAGATGGGAAGTGCCTTAAACCAACCAATTGGCGAGCATCTGATGTTGCTCAAAAGCTGTCTCTATCTGAAAGTCGTTTTCTTCATTTATTTAGCAAAGAGCTTGGCATTCCTTGGCGACCATATTTGCTATGGTGCCGAATGATTTGTGCTGTAAGAGCAATATTAAATGGAGAGCCGGCAACAGATGCCGCTCATATGGCAGGCTTTTCTGATAGTGCACATTTAAGTCGAACTTTTCGAAAGACGTTTGGAATGACTATTCGCCAAGCAAAAACTATTTTTCAAAAAAGTTAGCCAGTTTATTCAAGTTTTAGAGCAGCGCATTGGTTACTCTTTTCACATATTCAATGAAAGGAGTTACCCATGAACGAGCTATCAAAAGATTATCTAGTAGAAACGCCAATGCTGGATTTCATGCATCCATATATCCAAGATCTGGTTGAGGCAAAAAAATGGAAAACACTATCTCAATATGACGCTATTGGTGCCATTTATAATTATGTACGAGATGAGATTCGTTTCGGCTATAACAAAGATGACCGTTTACCTGCCAGCCAAGTATTAAAAGATGGTTACGGGCAATGTAATACCAAAGGAACGCTATTAATGGCACTACTTCGTTCGGTTGGAATTGCGACTCGTTTTCACGGTTTTACCATTTATAATGAGCTACAGCGAGGGGCTATCCCGAACTACCTCTTCAAAGTTGCGCCTGATCGCATCATCCATAGCTGGGTGGAAGTTTATCAAGAAGGCCGCTGGATTAACTTGGAAGGCTATATATTAGATATAGATTATTTAAAGCAGGTTCAAATTCGATTCGCCGAACAAAGTGACGCGTTTTCAGGCTACGCAATTTCGACCAAGTGCTTATCTAACCCTGATGTTGACTGGAACGGGCAAGATACCTATATACAAAGTGAAGGGATTGCTGATGACTTTGGTGTGTTTAATCAGCCAGAAGATTTCTATTCAATAC
>NZ_JAKJSJ010000073.1:0-29541 GCF_050336715.1 Photobacterium makurazakiensis | reverse complement strand
GTCTGGGTATTTTGGTGATGACCCTGTGCCATCGTAAGAGCGTTGCTCAGTTTGCCAGTTCTCTATGATGTCGTCAGATAACCAGATATCAATGCGCCCACGATCACGAAGACTTTGGTTGTATTCAGCATAATTGGTTTGCCGATAGGGCGGCTTTTTGAAGTGATGACGTCTGGATTCGTTGTATTTGTAAGGCATGATGTTTGAACTGGAAACGAAGATAGATGGCAATGATAAAGTAAGGCACGCTCAAATCAAAATTGACGATTTAATGTGCGTGTCAACAAAGCCGTTACCAATTCGCGCCACGATACGCCAAGTTTAAATATGTCTTCCATGATTTGTTCGAAATAGAGCATGGAGACGCCGTATCATTAAAGCTGCGCCGACCGTTTAACACCTCACTAATCAAACGTGAGTGGGAAAATATTCAAAGGATCATTTGCTCATTAAGTCGTAAGACAACGACACAAAGTACGATCATTACCAAGCTGTCGAACGGCAAACAGAACAGTCGAACATTAGCCGCACTTAGAGAGTATGACCGAATCATTAAGTGCCTTTATATACTCGATTATGTTGACGATAAAGTCCTGCGACAGTTTGTCCAGCAAGCTTTGAACCGTGGCGAAGCCTACCATCAACTACGTCGAGCTATTGCGTCAATCAATGGAAATCAATTCCGTGGAGGCAATGATTATCAGATAGATCAGTGGAATGATTGTGCGAGAATTATTGCTAACTGCATCATTTATTATAACTCGGCCTTGCTATCCAATCTGATTGAAAAATTTGAGCAAGAAGGTAATCAGGAAGTGGTGAATCTGATAGCGGGTTTATCTCCAGTCGCATGGCGTCATATCCAACTTGCCGGTAATTACACCTTTGGTATTCAGAAAGACAATATCGTTCTAGATAAACTGCTTGAGAACTTAGAGCCTTGGAGAGAGGATAGCATGGTCGAACTGGTGGCTTAAGAAGGATATTAGAGAGTAAGCGATCCCTGCCAGCCCTTATAAATAAAGGGCTGTAGGCTCACATTGGACTTTTCGCTGAAATGGGCGCAAAACCCCTATTAATCATCGTTTAACCAAGCGAGGAACGAGCCTGGTTAAACGATGATTTTCTCATTGCTATGCAATCAAGCAAATAGCAATTAAACCACTGATAAATCTATCTTTCTCACTTAATTTCTCACGTTCTCACTCTTTTTCTCACTCTATTTTTTAGTTGAGAAAACGAGTGAGACGCTAGTGAGACGCTAGTGAGAAAAAAAACACCATTCCTTCGCATATAGTTGTCATTAGCTGACCGACTGACAGCTAAACGGAGTCCTGTTATTGACTAAAAACAGCTCCACTTTACTTAACTAGAAGGAATTTGTTATGAAAAATCCAAGTGTTTTAACCTCCAACATTAGCTTGATGAGCTTCATTGCTTTGATGGTTATTGTAGCTTTTGCAGTGGCTAACCCTGTTCATGCAGCCGACCTTTTTACCAATGCAAAAACTGACATCAAAGATACTGCGGGTACTGGCTCTGCTGTAGAAATGGCTTTGCTTGCTTTCGGGGGTATCGGTGCGCTTGCTTTTGGCTTTATGTCTAAAAACTGGCTAGGTGCTATTGGTGGCTTCGCTGTTGGTGTTCTTTTCTGGAACGTCATTACACCAATGATCGGTCTTTAACCAACAAATGAGGCAAGAGGGGAGTAATCCCCCTCTTGGTGAAAATATGGAAAGTCCACATCAGTTTTACTACATACCTAGACACTTAAACAGAGGTAAAACCTTTGCTGGTTTACCCCGTGATGAAGTTTTACCCGCTCTATTTTTTCTTATTGTCCTGTTCGCTATGCGCCATGAGGTGATTTCTCTCATTGCCTGTGCGGGTTGGTTCATCGGATTAAGACAAATTAAGCGTCAATACGGTGATAACGCAATTCAACTTTTGCTCTACTGGTACGGAAGTAAGCATATCGCAGAAAGTATGTTTCCAAAGTCACCACCTTCTGAGAAACGATACTGGATCAAATAGCTATGGATACTGGAAATAGAGAAATATATGCGGGAATATCAAGTGGCGTAAATGCTCTGCTTCTGATTTTTGTCTTTGCCCTTCTTTTAGGGATTAGTGGCTTAGGTTGGACAAGCTATTACCTTGCTACCCACAAGTCACGCACTATCACCCCTCCAATGATTAGCAAAGCGTTCACTGTAAGCGATGCCAATGTCGATGCTGATTACCTTTCGATGATGGCTGAGTATTTCATGTATCTCCGCTTTAACGTCACTCCTAGCTCTGTAGAGCGTAAGTTCTATTTGCTTTCAGAGTACGCAAACCCTTCTGTATGGAAAAATTTCAGCCCTGTCCTCTCAAGTGAAGTGACGTTTATCAAAGAGCATAACGTTTCATCGACCTTTG
The DNA here is from genome assembly GCF_050336715.1 of Photobacterium makurazakiensis. Lineage (NCBI taxonomy): Bacteria > Pseudomonadati > Pseudomonadota > Gammaproteobacteria > Vibrionales > Vibrionaceae > Photobacterium > Photobacterium makurazakiensis. The sequence goes on along the minus strand of NZ_JAKJSJ010000073.1, from coordinate 27,120 downwards.
ATATTACGTCTAATCAGCCCGATACCGACAAATTTGAGGTTCGCATAGAAGGAACGCTTTATAAAAATGTAGGGATTCGCCCTCTACCTGACGAAAACAACACTTACATAGTCAAGATGAGCTATCAGCATGGCTTTATACAGCTTGATTATATCAACAAAGAGACTAGCCATAAGGAGACAGAATAATGATTAAATTTCTTATTACTCTGTTCTTAGCGACTCTAATTATGCCATCGGTTGTTACTGCTAAAGAGCCCAAATCAGGGCATATCGATAACGTCCCTGCAAATACATATCGCTTCGATGATAACGACACAATTAGCTTGCCTTTATCTTCAAATAACCTTAATCGCCTTGTTGTTCGTGACGATTCAATCACAAGCTTTGTCTGTCCTATTGGTTTCTGTACTTCATCGAACAGCAAAACTGATAAGAGCGGTTCTATCACACTCAAGATAAATGTAGCGATCCCCTTTACGGCTCACGTTGGCACTAAAAATGGTCACAACTTTACCTTGTTTATCAACCCTAAGTCCGTTCCTGCTCTTGTGACTGAATTTGTCGCTGTTAATGCTCATAAAACTGAACCAAGCATCTTCGACAGTAAAGAATTTGATTACCCGATGAAGGTTGCGATGTTTACCAAGCAAATGATTGCTCATCAGCGCTACAAGACCAAGATTGCGGGGTTTTCACTTCATATCGTAGATAGAAAAAACCTACCTAAAGATCGCTCGCCTTTGGCTGTAATCCCTATGAAGGTTTTCAGAGGTAAACACTATAGCGGAATTATTTACGAGGTAATCAATCAGAGCAAAGAGCCTCAAACTGTAACTAATGCTCACTTTTATAGCTATGCAGCTCGTAGCGCTTCTCTTGATCGTGAAGGTGAATTGAAACCTAAAGAATCAGTGTTGCTTTATGTTGTAACCGGTGTGAGGTAATTGCTATGGATATCAAAAAGTTATTTAAAGAGCCCGAAGGTGATATTTCCGAAGGACTTGATGTTGATGAAAAAGCAAAAACCCGAAATTACACCATCACCCTCATTCTTGTAGTGGTCGTTGCTTTGATGGGTACATTAGCTTGGCGATACTTTGGTGCTAAAGAAGAAGTTAATGTTGAACAACCGGAAGAAGTCATAGGTTTTGGGGAAATTATCGAGCCTGAGTTTGTCGATGAAGATAACCAATCGGCTGTTACTATCTTGCAACTTGAAAATGATGAGCTCAACAAAAAGGTTTCAGAGCAAGAAAAGTTAATTGCAGATATGCAGCTCAATTGGAATCGCTTTAAAGATGACTTAACTAATAAGCAACGACAATTTGAAGATAAGGTCGATGGCAGAGTCGATAACATTAAAAATACTCAATTTGATGAAGTTAAGAGAATCGCTGAGAAAACGGCTCTAGAAAATATTCCCGATATGCCGGAGGTTACAGAAACTAACGACAACATAGTTACTGCTGACGGCAACGTGCAACAGTCCGACGTTCTAAAGTCAAATACTCAAGGCTTTGGTATTCAGACTCTCCCCCCTCGCCCTCGCCCTAGCAATGGCGTAGATAACTCCAATCAAGGTCAATACGCTTATGACCCAAGCGCATCAAGAGTATTCGATCAAGGTGGCATTGACCAATTCACTTTTGAATGGGATCACGTTAACGAGGTAGAGGAAAAAGCAAAAAAGCGCACCATTGATAACTACATGCCGACAGGTGGCTTCGTAACAGCCGTTGTTACTGGTGGTGCTGATGCTGACGGGGGGGCTCTTGGTCAAGGCAATACCGCTCCTATGGTCTTTCAGACTATAAACGAAGGTATCTTACCAAATGGTCAAAAATCAAAACTTAACAACTGTACGATTACGGGCAGTGTTTACGGTGAAATATCAAGCTCAAGAGGTATTGTTAGGACAAACCGTATTTCTTGTATTTTCGCTGACGATGAGATTTTGGATATTCCAATTAAGGGTACTGTATTCAACTTTGGTCGCAACGGTATTCGAGGCACGACCATTCTTAAAAACGGAAAAATCGTGCAAATGGCGGGTGTCGCTGGGATTCTCACGGGTCTAGGTGAAACTGGTAAAGCCCTTTCTGAAACAACTTCAACCAGTGCGCTAGGCTCAACCTCTACGATAAACAGCCAAGATGCAGCATTAAACTTACTCGGCAATGCAACCTCATCGGTCGGGGAAAAACTAGCAGACTACTACATCAAACTTGCAGAGCTTTACCATCCAATAGTCGAACTTAATCCCGGCAATATTGTAAACATCGTCTTTCTTGAAGGGTTTCCTTTGGACTCAAGCGAATCTGAAGCTTATGAGGCTCAAGTAGCCGCTAAAGACGCAGCTCAAGCAACCCCAACAGGTCAAATTCTTAACGTTGTAACAAATAACCCTCTAGCGGGTGATGTTTCAAATCAAATCCCTAACTTCCCTCAAAATATGGGTAATGGCGGTCAATCTTCGCCATTCGGTCAATAGGAGTGACGCTTATGTACCGCTTATTTTTTACCGCTTTTGTCCTAGCCATTTTAAATGGGTGTAGTACTGGATTAGATAACGAATATTCTTGTGACAAAGTAGGCGGGGTCGGTGGTTGTACTACGATGCACGATATTCGTGAAAACATTGACCACTACGCCAACCCTGATAATCACGGTAATGGTGTTGATTCAGATCTGAATGATGCTGAATCTCTCGTCCCAACTTTTTCGTTATTGCCTCGTAGGGATAGAACGGGCAAACCCCAAAGAACCGAAGAAATCACTCGCAAAGTAACTATTTTCCCTTTTGAGGATGAAACAGGCTCATACATCGATACTACTGATATTTACATTGTCCTCAAAGAAGCGGAATGGACAGGACGACCAGTTCAAGCAATCAAGAGGGATTAAGTTATGGGTGTATTTCAAGATATAACAGCGCTTCATAAGCAATCAAAACGCACTTTTAATCACTTTCACAATGAACTTGTTTATCGTTATTTTGATGAAGCAACAGAAGTCTTTGAGAATAAGAACTCAATAGGCTTCGGTTTCAGTCTTGGTGTTTTTGGTGGTGCGAATGACGAATTAGTTGAGTCCCTTAATCGCCTTATTTGTGAATTTCCGCAAGGGGAGAAATGGGATTATCAGTTCTGTTTACTCGGCAATAATATGGTCGAGCATCATTTGCGCAGCAATCAGAAAGCAATGTCTCAACGTGGCGGGATAACCGCAGAGCTCGCCAAGCGAGACGCTGATTATTACCTTTACGCTTCAAAAAATGGGTTCAACCATCGTCAGCCTTACTACTTCGATGTACGAGACTATCAAGCGTTTGTTTTCGTAACAACTACCTCTACAAAAGAGAACCTATTAGCGTTCAAAGAAACATTTAAGACTTCGGCAGAGGTTGTTGGTTTCCATTTAGAAGCTATCACCCCTGTTAGCCTAATCTGGTATGTGGAGCAGATATCTAACTTCAACCGTGATGCGAGCCGCCCTGTAGCACCCGTTTATAATGATTTAGAGCCTATAAATTCTCAGATTTTAGCGCCTGATACTGAATTTTTGAGCTGCAAAAATCACATTCAAGTTCGCTATACGGATGAGGCAAATCGTCAACAAAATTACCGTATCGTCAATTTAGGTCTAAGACGCTTACCTAGCGACTTTCGACTTTATGGACTCCCTGAGTGTTTTAGTTCTGTTCGTAATATAGCGAAGTCTGTTCAATGCCCGCACCTTATGACAGTGAACTTTAAGCTAGAGGACAGAGGGACAAGCCAAATTAATAACGATACTAAAATTGGAGATCTCACTAAGACCTTAGAAAGCAAGTTACGAGCTCTTGTCCCAACGGCATCCGATGAGCTAGAAGAACGAAAGGAGCTGCAAAAAGGGCTTATAAATCAAGAATACCTACTTGCCTCAATGTCCCTTAACGTTGCTTTATTTACTGACAAGAAAAATGAGAAAAAACACGTTTCAGCAGCGACAACTGCTTTTTCTGGGGCGGGTTGTGAGGTTATGCCTGTTGGTATTTTACAAAGTCAGGCTTTCTTTTCTATTCTCCCATTTTCAATGATTGACTATTGGAGTGACGTAAAAAAAGCAGCGAGGGTTAACACTCTAAAAAGCTCTAACCTTGTGAATTTCTTACCTATCACAATGGATCATAAAAACCTAAGCAATGGCGTGTTGCTTCCTACCATGCGGCAACAACTGAGTTACTTTGACCCTTGGAGCTGCGGGACAGATAACCAAAACATAGCGCTTTCTGGGGGCTCTGGTAGTGGTAAATCCTTCCTTACTCAAAAAATTGTATCCAGTGTTCATAGCTCTGGCGGCAAGGTTTGGATTCTAGATAAAGGGGGGAGCTTTAAGAAAATGACTTTGCTTTTTGGTGGTGTTTATATGACCCCTAAAGATATTTTCTTAAACCCATTTACTCATTTAGGTAGTTTTACAAGAGACGAATTTAGAACAGATTCGGGCGAGCGTGTCGATCCACTTAAAGAAGCACTAGACAATATTACTTCGCTTTTTGCTTCTATGGGCTCTCCAAGAGGTCAATTAGACGACTTCCAAACAGCTTGTTTGGGTGATGCCATTGTTAATGCTTGGGAAAAACATCATAACGAAACACTGGTTGACCACGTACAAGATGAATTGTTTGAAATTGCTACTTACCTTCGCAATCAAGGTCAAAACTCTGACCAAATATCACAATTAGCGACTCAGCTAAACAAGTATCGAAGTGATGGTATCTATGGCGATATTTTCAATAAGCCATCCATGTTAGACCCAAACATTGATATTACTACGCTTGAGCTTGAGGGTTTTCCTCCTGCCGTTCTGCGCCCTGTGATCTTCTCTCTTATTGTTGCCATTAACCAACAAATGTACCTGTCTGGTAATCGTAAAACCCGCAAGCTTTGTGTCATAGAAGAAGCTTGGTCATTGCTTTCTGGTGCTAACGAGTCTGCACGAGAATTTATACAACTTGGTTATCGTACCGCTCGTAAATTCGGTGGCTCTTTCTGTACCGTTACTCAAGGCTTCCAAGACTTCTTCGCAAACCCCGAAGCGGAAGCTTGCTACAACAATAGCGACATTCACATCATTATGCGTCAAGGGCAAGCTTTTGACCGCTTTGTGCAAGATAACCCTAATAAGTTCTCTCAATTTGAAGAACACGTAATCCGTAACTTTGAACGAGCGGGGGCTGCGGGTTATAGCTGTGTCATGCTCAAGACTGGCGGTAATACCAGTTTCCATCGTTTCTTTGCAGACCCCTTCTCACGAGCAACCTTTTCTACTGAGCCTAACGAGTGGGCTTACACAGAGGAAATGCTTGCTCAAGGTCACGATATTTATAGTGCTGTTCAAATGACCTCTGAGCGTTTCTATGGTGATGAGATTAAAGAATTTGAGCATAACGTCTATGGTGAATCTCATGCGTAAATCTAACTTCATTTCTCATCTACTCACTGCGGTTATATCGGTTTCTGCTTCTGTCGCTTTGACCTCTTATATGACTAAAGACATTGTGCAAGTTGACCCTAAGCGCCTGATTGACAGTTACCAATCTGAGCTGAATAAATCGTCTCTTTCTGTCAATGAGCAATCAAATCGTTTAGTTGGTTTTGTTCAAGTTCTTGAGCGCACAATGAACAGCTACGCAAACGACCACAATGTTGTTTTGCTTGTTGGTGCTGCTGTTGCTTCTGATCAACATGATGTGACGAATGATATAGCCGACCAAATTATTGCTTCCTACAAAGCTAAATCGCCTAAAAGCGAAGGGGGGCAGTAATGATTAAGCGCCTATATTTATACCCATTGACTTTATTTATCTCATTCAATGCGACTGCGAAAGATTTTGGAGTTGTAGCTCCAACATTTCCAATCATTGAGCAGCACTTTATTTCTTATATTCACAAGCGACTAGAGCACCTAAAAGAAACTGGTCGTCTTGGTGAATTAGAGCAGGAGATGAAAGAGACGGTAAAAGAACAAGTTTTACGCCCTCAAGTAGCTGTAAACTTTCCAACGACTACAGAGCCTAAGAGTTATCTAGTAGACCCTAGCTTAACTCTTGCGATTGATATTAAAGATCACAAAGGCAATGTTATTTATCCAAAGGGTTTAACAATCAATCCCTTTGACCCTTCAACGTTCCCTAACCGCAACGCCTACCAGATTAACTTTAGTAAAAGACTGATCTTTTTAGATGGTGATGATGCAGCTCAAGTCGATTGGCTAAAGCGTCATTTAGAAACCGAAACCATGCCAACCAAAATCATTCTGACAAATGGTGTGCCAACCAATTTAGAAAACGAAATAGATCAACGTGTGTACTTTGAGCAAACGGGGGATATGGCTCGTAAGTTCCACATTTCACATCTTCCTGTAACCATTAATCAAGATGGCAAAAACTGGCGTGTGACAGAGCATGACCCCTATCAAATCAAGACAATTGGGGTGATGAAATGATAAGTAAAATTACCCTAACCTTTTGTTTGATGCTTTCTGTTCTTATCAGTCCAGCAACGAAGGCTATTGGTGCGGCATGTACTGGTAACTTTGTTAACCCTATCAGTGATGTTTGTTGGGAATGTATGTTACCTATGACGCTTGGCAGCGTTCCAATGATGTCGAGTCGTTACCCTGACACATCAAACCCTTCTTCTCCAATTTCCTACTGTCCTAAACCGCCACCAATTTATATTCAAATTGGTTTGAATATTGGTTACTGGGAGCCAAGTACACTAACTGACGTTACTCGTGTTCCTTACTGTATGGTCAATATGGATATGGAAATGTCTTTATCAAACAAGACTAATATTGGCGGTAATGTGACCGTTCGTGAAGGAGAGTATGCCGATGGTGCTTTCTATCATGCTCATTTTTACACTTACCCCTTGATGTATTGGTTAGATATCATCGCTTCATCGGCTTGTATGGCAACGGATACCTTCGGAGTCGGCTATATGACTGAGCTTGATCCGACTTGGGAGGATGATGAGCTTGCCTTTGTTTTAAACCCCGAAGCCATTTTGTTCGGTAATCCTGCTACTCAGCTCGCTTGTGTTGCTGAGTCCATAATCACAAGCCTTGGTACAGCTCTGCCTCTCGACCCTCTTTTCTGGTGTCTCGGCTCTCAAGGTTCTGCCTACCCTTTAACGGGTACTACTGGCTATCAACATAGCACCGTCCAAGCCGCAACGCTCATTATGCAACGCATCAATTACAAACTTCATCGACAAGGCATGATTTGGCAGTCCTTTGGAGCCGATAGAGCGGTGTGTTACCAAGCGCCTAGCCCAATCCTGCCAAAGCATCGTTTTCGCTATCAAATGAGTGCAACCATCCCTAGAGCACACACATGCTACCCATACACGACAACAAGCATTATATGGGAATCAGGGCATGACAACCCTGTAACGGGCAGTAACTTCGGCTTTATCAATTGGAAAAAACGCAACTGCGTTTTCTTGTAAGGAGCAAAAAAATGAAAGGACTTTACCTACTATTTCTATCGCTAGTTTTCAGTTCTGAAAGTTTTGCTAATCAAACAGCTTACAGCCAAGATGAACTGAAACAATTGGCAGAAAAAGAGCGAGCGATATCTCACGTTCCTGACTTTGAGAACTACTTAAACCACCAAGCCAAAAAAGAGAGCTTTAAAGATTATGCTATCGATCTGAATCGTGATAACTACATTACATCAGGCTCTCCGCTTTCAAACACTCCAAGCCAAGCACCACTTCCAAACGTTCTTGTGTTTACCTCTCTTGGTCTTGGCGATCTCACTTTAAAACAGCAACTACAGCAAAGTGAAGATTATAAAGTGCCACTAATTATTCGTGGTCTATTACCTAGCGGCTTCCCTGCAACATCATCTCGAATTATGGAACTTCTAGGGACTAAGATTGATGGCAAAAATTCCAGTCACCAGATTAATTCTGGTTTTGCTATTTCTCCTGATTGGTTTTCCAAGTTCAATATTGAAAGTGTCCCTGTCGTTGTGGTTATCAAAGAAGGTAAATGCTTGCATCATACTGAATGTAAAGAGAGTGATTTTGATGTTGTTCGTGGCAATATTCCTATCCCAACAGCATTAGAAATGATTGCAGAGTCCGGTGATGCGTCCAGTGTTGCTAAAAAAGTTTTAGCAAGGAAGCAGCGCTATGAGTAAATTATCATTGCTTCCCATTCTTTTATTTAGCAGCGTTGCTTTAGCCGGTATCGAGACTGACTATGACAATCACGTAGGTTATGCAAAAGGTTTAACTGGTGACGTTCAATCACGCTCTAACTATGGCTTTAGCGCTACTGACTATTGCAATCCAACAGACAGTGCTTGCATCAATGAGGTGAACAACCCGAATTACAAAGGTGCAAATGACGTTACTATCTCTAACGATTCAACAACCGAATATTTCTCAAGCCCCGAAGCTTTAGACATTCAAGACAACTTCAATGAGGGTCGTCCTGATCTAAGAACTGACCCCGCTTACACTCATGCGTTTGTTGGTCAAGAAAATGCTTATGAGATCACTCATGGCATTTCTACTCAATACGCTGATTGCAATACGGGGCAAGTTTGTGCTGAGAAAGTCGAAGAACAGTATTGCCATATTCCAACAAACAACCCTGTCAAATGCAACTCAACGCCTTATGTGCAAGGTACTGTTGGTAGTCAACAATGGCTAGCGCTACCTGCACGCAGATACAATAGTTTCTGGTTTCTCTATGACCGATATCCTAGTGCTTCAAGCCTTCCTGCAACCGTTAGGCAATTAAAGCTCAACGGGGTTTTATCTAGCCCTCAAGGTACTCCCGTCTACGTCAATGGTCGCTATGTGGCAACTATTCGTTCTAACTGGAGCGATGGCACTTGGTATTACACGGGTGTCATTAATACCAATATTGTTGTTACTTCAAACCCTATTGTCGTTACCGTTAATCAGCCATATTACAACATTGGATCAACCTCTTTCCATTCCACTACCTATAGCGGTGGTCGAACTCAATACATTCTTCTTGATGCCAAGCGTCACAATATATCTTGGGCTGATTCTTGCGACAGTATGTTGCCAGAATGCCAACAAACCAATCATCGATGCGTAGAGGGCGCTGAGACTCGTTATTGGGAAGGGGTTTACACCTACCTTCCTTGTTGGAAATACGAAACGACCTATCAGTGTGATTTTCCCGATACATGCGGAGATCTCTCTGATGCTGTAATACTTGAGGAAACTTGCTCTCTTAATGTTGAAGGTGTTTGCGTAGAAAAATCAATTCGCAAAGAAGTCACCGTGATGGAATGTAAAGACGCTGAATTATCTTGCGGTGTAAATACTTTCTGTCTCGATGGTGACTGTTACGACCCTGAGCCCTCTCAATCCCCTACCGAAGATTTCAATAAAAATATTAGTGGCTTAGCCGCTCTTTCCGAAGCGGCTGAAAACCTGACCGATCCACCTAGAATTTTCCAAGGCGAAGCGATGAAATGCACTGATAAAGCCTTTGGTTTTGCTGATTGCTGCAAAGATGGTGGTTGGGGTACTGGTATTGGTCTTGCTCAGTGCTCATCAACAGAAAAAGCACTAGGTCAAGCAAAAGAGAAGAAAGTCACTGTATATGTGGGTAGCTACTGTGCTTCAAAATTTCTTGGCTCTTGCACTCGCAAGAAAAAGTCTTATTGCGTATTTGACTCAAAGCTTGCTCGAATTATTCAGCAAGACGGACGTAGACAAATCGGCATGACGTTTGGTTCATCCAAGAGTCCTGATTGTAGAGGTCTAACCCCCGAAGAAATGCAGCGTATGAATTTCGACAACATGAATTTTTCTGACTTCTATTCAGATCTGAATAGCAATATGGATATTCCTAACCCTAATGAGATTCAGAACCGCATTACAACACAATTGGAGGCAAACCAATGAGAATCGTTTTACTTCTATTTGTGGCTCTATCTTTAATATCAGCCCCGACTTCTGCCAATCAAAATCCTAACGGTTGGCGTTGGTATAACGAGCCTAAATCTGCTCCGAAGAAGAAACCTACACCACAAAAGCAAAGTTCTAGCTCATCTGTAACCGTAACTAAAACTATGACAGCTAAAGAGCAATTGGACTGGTTTAAGGGTGTCCATGAGGAAGCGCAAGCCGCAGCCATTATCGATCCAACTAATGAGCAAAAAGCCGCACTTCTTATGCACATGAATAAATACGTTTCAGATAAGAGCTCAACTTTCGGCATGACATTCAAAAAAGTGCTTCATACTACCCCTGAGCTTGATTACTTAAAAGACCGTCCCGCAGAAGCAGCAGCGAGACAAGAACACCTTAAAGGCATTCGTAATAAGCATATCGATTCAATTCATAAAATGAGCAATGACGGATGGGGCATGTTTTACGTCTACAACGGCTCTGACACTCTTAGCGATACGTTAGGCTCATCACTCCAAGGCTTTAGTGATAAGCATGGTATAGCCCTTCTTGGTATTAGCAAAGATACCAACTTAGCTCCCTCAGTAAGAAACAATGAAGTAGATAATAAAGGTCGTGTTGATGTGCCTTTTGTCCCCGCAATCATTCTAGTAAACCCAATAACGAAAGAAATGAAACCTTTGTCTTATGGCTTCATTTCAATGGATAAACTCTATGGTCGTTTTCATAACGTGGCGACTGATTATCAAGATCTAGACTTCTAAGGATAGGCATTATGAATAAGCGCACTTTTTTAAAACTTGCTTCTGGCTCTTTGGCTTCTTTAGCTTTACCTAACGCCCTTGCTATGCAGTCCAACACAACTCGTATATCTGACAAGTACGCAGTTGTCTTTTTCTTCCTTAGTACGTGCTCAGAGTGTCACAAATTCTCTCCTAAAATGAGGCAGCTTCAAGCATTAATGGGGATACCTGTTTATGACTTTTCAATTGACGGCAAGCCAATCCCTGACTTTCCTCGTCCAATGTCGGTTGATCAGCAAATCTATGGGACTTTTTTTCCTTCTCGACAAGAAACCAACGCTGTCCCTGCAACGTTTCTGATTAACGTTAATACAGTTAAGTTTGTACGCATGACAATAGGTGATGTGAGTTATGAGCAACTTAATCAGTCCTTCAATAACATTCTCAATGATAGAGAAGTTTTACTCGCTATGGAGTAAAGGGGGTCAGCATGAAATCTTCTACAAAAACCAAAGCGCTCACACTTCTTATTTCTTCCACTCTTTATTCTGGAAGCGCTTTATCAAGTACAAACGGTGATTTACAGAGCTTTTTTAACGATATGGGTTACTCAAGCAATGTCACTAACCCTAGCGCATACAAAGGACAAGCAGCGAGTTACTACAATGCGGGTAGTCTTTATGTCAAAAGCAATATTCGCAACGCTCAACTTATCTCTGTTACCGTCCCTTCTGTCTCTGCCGGATGTGGTGGTATTGACGCATTCTTTGGCGCATTCTCCCATATAAATTCAGATCAGCTTGTAGCGATGGGGAAAGCTATCATTCAAAACGCAGTCCCTTTCGCAGTAGATCTTGCTTTGCAAACATGGGCTCCACAAATCAAAGTCGCTGCTGATAGATTGCAAGCAATTGCTGATAAATGGTTAAACCAATCTATTAATAGCTGTGAAACTGCGCAAGCAATGGTAGGAGGCTTGGCTGCTTTTGCGGGTAATGAAACGAAAAAACACGTTTGCTCAACACTTGGCACACAAACCAATGCTTTTGCTGATTGGGTCGCTGCTAGGCATGAATGTGGGGCAATGGGTCAAACCCCTTCTATGATGGCTGCTGCTCGTAATAATCCAGCTTATGAAGATATGACCAGGACTAACCACAACATCGTTTGGGACGCATTACTGCAAAATAGTTTCTTGAGCTCTGATAAGCAACTTGCAGAGTTCTTTATGACGTTATCAGGTACGTATATCTATGACGCTAGCGGTAATCCTAAAATTTTACCAAGCCTTTTTACTGACAATAACAACATGATTAACGCCATTTTATCGGGTGGCGATATGACGGTTTATGATTGTGATAACGACTCAGCTAAGCAATGTATTAACCCTTCTACAACGACATTGACGGTAAGTGTAAGTAACGGTTTTGACGAACGAATCTACACAATGATTGAAGGTATTTACACGCAACTTCAAGCTGATTCAGCTCTTACAGACCCGCAAAAGTCATTTATTGAATACACCTCTATGCCTTTGCTCGCCATATTGATGAGTTATAGAAAGCAAAATACCGCCCCGCCTTTTGCACTTTACTCACGAGTAATTAGTGCAGAGATTTTAAACCGTTACTTAACCGATGCTCTAGCAGTGATTAGAGACTCGCTAAAGCTCACGCTTAATGATCCCGATGATATTGAGAAAATTGAAAATTCGATTGCTCAAGCACGCAATACTATAGAGATATACCAAGCGAAAGTCGGGGCAGAGCTGACAGATTACGAAAACCGAATGATAGTCCATCAAGAGATTGACAAAGTTTCAGATCAGAAGCTTTCCAAGAAAATGCAATCTCTACTTTCATTTGGATGGGAGTAGATGGCTATGGAATATATTACATACACCTCTGGCGAAGTTGCTAGACAAGCATTGAACACCATAGCTACTTTTTGTAGCTCCGATGAGTTTGCTTCGCTTCAATCAATAGCGCTGTTTTTTGGCGCTATTGTGACGATGTACCTCTACACAACAAGTCGTGACCATAACCATATTATTAAATGGTTTGTGGTTTTTGGAATTATCCCTTTGTCTTTGATCAATATGAAAGCAACCATGCAGATTATTGATAAAACAGAGCCGACTTATACTGCATCAGTGGCAAATGTACCCTACATCGTTGCCCTTCCTTCTCATTTTATGGGGCAACTTATGTCTGGCTTGGTTGAAAAAACAGAGTCCATAGCCGCCCTTCCTGACGATGAGAGGTTCGGCAGAACGGGCATGATGTTCGGTTCAAAGCTTTTTATGATGGCTCAATCTCCTAGCCTTCAAGATACTACCGCTCAAGGTATTTGGAATGAATTTTTTCAAAACTGTATAAGAGGCGATATCGAGATAAACGCTAAATATAGTTGGAGTGATATTTACGATAATCCTGATATTTTTGCTTTTCTTGATAGTCAGTCAATGTCACCACTAAGAGGGGTGATGCTCCCAAACGGCACATTCAAAACGTGTGCGGGTGTATATCCTGATATAAAAACGGCTTTCTCATCTGACGCTTTGAGCCACATTAATAAGCTTGGTTCATATCTTTACGGTAACAGTGCTGCTAGCAAAATGGGCTTTCTAAGAAGCTCGATTGAAAACGCATACTCTACCTATGGCTCAATCTCTACTAACTCAAATCAAATATTCCTTCAAAACATGGCGATAAACGCTGTTCGCAATAGTGTTCACGATATGGGGAATACAACTGGCTTGGCGATGAATTACGCTTACACTTCAAACAAGATGCAGACTACTTCTATGTGGATGAGTATCGGGCTTCAAGCTCAAGAGTTTGTCCCAATGATCCACACTATCTTTTTCTTAATGTTCTCTTGTTTCTCTTTTGTTGTAGTGCTTGTCGCTCTCATACCGAACATGACTCTTTCAGTATTAGGCAACTACTTTAAAACCTTTGCAAACTTGGCACTTCACCCTTTCGTTTTCGCTATTTTAAACAGCATTATGAATTGGTCACTTGAGTCTCGTTCTTCTGGTTTTACTGACGATTTCGGTGGTTTTACTTTATCAAACGCTAATGCAGTAGATGAAATGCACACTCGATTTGCCGCTATTGCTGGCTATCTAATGATGAGTACCCCATTAATTGCAGCAGGATTACTCAAAGGCGGCAGCGCAATCTTTGGATCGCTCAATTATGGTCTTGCGGGTATGGTTAACAGCGTTGCAGGACGCACAAGTACCGCAGTCGCAACAGGGGATATTAGCCAAGGTAATACAAACATCAACACTCATTCCTTTAACAATACCAATGCAAACAAACATGATACCTCTGGGCTTCAAAAGCATTATAGCAACACTGTTCAGCAACGTGATGGCGGCTATCTGACCACGTTTTCTAATGGTGATGCTCAGTTCGATAATACTGGTACTGTGACTAATGCTCATTACAACTTAGCAGAGACAGAATCTGTTAACAAAGCATTAAGGAATGAGTTTGCTGAGACAAACCAATCCTTACAAGCTAACTCTAAACAGATTTCAAATGGTAATTCTTATTCTAGTAATGCGCTTCAAACTTGGGGTTTTCAACACTCGGACACTAGCCAATACTCAAGTCGTGATGCGGTAGCAACGTCGAGTAATCTCAATAATAACGTTACTCAAATGCAATCTTCTCTAGAGAGTGTTTCTAACATTACCGGATTTAGTAATTCTGACTCTATCGGCTTAATGAAATCTTTGGGTGCTCAAATGAAAGCGGGTGCTAGCGTTCCCGCAAGTAAAATACTCGATGCGGGGGTTGGCGTTAATGCAGGAATTAGCAAAGAAAATGCTGAAAGATGGGAGGCTATGACCTCTGAGCAACGTCAACAAGTTTGGCAAGAAGCGATTAACTACAACTCTAGTGCTTCCAAGGTTCTTGATATAGCTAGCTCTAAGGAGGCAAGCGACCTTAACTCAGACACTCGTTCTTGGCTTGCTAACTGGTCTAATAATTTCACAGAAACAGATAATGCCATGAAGTCGTCTATTGCTACTCATCAGCGTTCTTCGGCGCTTACTGACGCAATCACTTTAATGGATCAACAAGGTATTAATGTTTCTAAAAACTTAATGCCTATGTTCCAAGGGTACGTAGAGAGCCGTATAGAGCAAGCAAACCCAACCGCAACAAGAGAAGAAGTTGCACAACACGCCTATTCCATAATGACTGACAAATCAGCCGAAGGTTCAAGGAATCGTGACCAACTTCTTGAGCAGTACATTGATAGTGACACTTTTGTTAAAGACCTATCCATGAAAACCGTTTCAATGCAAAGTCATTCAGATCTGAATCAATCCCATGTTGTTAGAAGTTCAGATTTGACCTATCAGCAATGGCAAGATATTTCGGCTGACCATGCAAACAACAAGCAAAACTATACCTTTGGCACTTGGGATAATAATGAACGATTCGATCAATCTTCTCTCTACGACCATTCTCAGCCTAGCGTAATTCGAGATCAAGCGGCAGAAAATAGAGCCAACATAAATTCTCGCTTTGAGCAGACTCAACCTACCTCGCCTTCTAATGGTTCAGTACAAGCAGAAGTTGAAGCAAAAATGAATGAGGATTTCTTGCAGATCGGGGGCGAGAAAGATAACTGGCGTGAGAACCTTGTTAAGCAAAACGGGGGGAATCCACGCTAGAAACTGCTTAAAACTCAACCTATAATTATATGTATAAATTTACATACTGAGGTTTTGATCATGTATATTGTAACTATTTCAAAAGTAATGCTTTGCGCATTGGTATCTATGCCTGTAGTAGCTCAAAGCCTCTCTCACAATTCCCCTGTTGCGGGAACAATGTTAACCCTTGAAGATTTTCACTACGCTGTTGAACATCCAGATAGCGATAAAGCTATTGAAGTAAAAACCTATATGAATGGGATGCAAAATTTTGCTTCAAACTTATATCACTACGAGGCTGAAAAGCCTCTAGGTGATCGTTCGTATTGTATTGCTTATGAAGGCAATATGTTTCCAACTTTTCTTAAACCTGATTTCTTCTATCGACTCTTAGAGGTCGTTATTAAGCGTGAGCCAAAATGGTCTAGTGACGACAAAAAATCAACTAGCATCAGCGGATTAGTTACTTATGGGTTAACTAAATATTACTCATGTGATGATTATAAGCAGTCGTCATACACGCCTAAGAATCAACATAGTGATCTAGACCATTACTTAAAAATCAAACCCTATAGTGTCCCTTCCTCTCAACGCTTTGTTTTTTCTGAGCCAAATAACTATCAACCATTCCAAGCAATCAGTGATAACCCTTTTGATTTTAAGCTCCTGATTACTGGTATGCCGCACCCACATTTCTAAGGACTGACTCATGGAAAGAAACGACAGAGCAAAAGGTAATAATCTAGTTCGTGGCGGTCAAATCACCTTCCACAACATCAGAATGTGGATGCAAGTTCACTTTACTATTTTTAAATATGTAATGTGCGTTGTTTTAGTTCTAACTCCAATCGTTGCGATTATTAATGCCCCCGACAACACAGCAACAGCAATCTTCTACTACACAAAATACAACCTTCACTATGCTTTAGGCGCAGAACCTTACTCCAAGGTTGTTACTTATTGGGACAATCAGGCATTCACTTCAACCCTTATTAATCAGATTCAAAACCCAACCCTGATTAACCTCACTCACAAATTCATCTATGACATTCAAGTAATACTCTTGATACTCGTTGCGCTCGGTATGGTCGCAATAAGTTTTATTGGTCGATACTTTCAAAGTAAAGGGGGTGATAAAGCTCAAGATCACTTCATTCGTGGTATTCAAAAAGCACAACCTAAAGAGCTAACCAAACACTTAAAGAAAAAGGGTAACAAGGTCAGCGATTGTAAGCTGGACGGGCATCAAATCTTTAAACTAAATTTTGAAGTTCAGCACCTACTTGTTGATGGTACAACGGGTGTAGGTAAATCAGTCTTGATCCGTAAATTTCTTATGTGGGTTCGTGAGCGAGGTGATAAAGCCATTATTTATGATAAGGGCTGTACTTTTGTTGGCTCTCTATACAATCCCCAAACCGATGTAATTCTTAACCCTTTTGATGATCGTTGCGCTAACTGGACAGTATGGAACGATGCTAAAGAAGCGCCTGACTACGAGAGCATGGCTAATGCGCTCATCCCTCAACATGGCGAGGGCGACCCGTTCTGGGTTGATTCCGCTCGCTCTATTTTTTCGACCACTGCCTTTCAAATGTCTAAGGACACCGAAAATAAGCCAACAACAGAGCGTCTACTTGATCTCATTCTTACCTCATCTATTGAAACGCTAGGCACATTCCTAAAAGGTACTGAGTCTGAGACTCTTGTTTCTAACAAGATTGAAAAAACCGCTATCTCTATTAAGTCGGTTCTCGCTACTTACATCAAATCACTGCGCTTTCTTGATGGGTTAGATGATACGGATAAAGATGGTAATCCGATCCGCCCTGACTTCTCTATTACCGATTGGGTACAAGATGATAATCAAAGAGGCTTTTTATTCCTATCATCCAATGCGATGCAACATGCTTCGTTACGTCCTTTGATCTCGATGTGGCTTGCTATCGCCTCCAATGCAATTCTAGGCTTAGAAGAAAACGAGGATAGACGGATTTGGGTTGTTATGGATGAAATGCCATCACTTCATAAACTACCTGAGTTGGGTTCTATCATTGCAGAAGTACGTAAATTTGGTGGTTGCTATCTCATTGGTATTCAGTCTTATGCTCAATTAGTCAAGACCTATGGCAAACACGCTGCTGACGAAATGTTCGACCTTCTAAACTCTCGCTTTTACTTTAGAGCGCCATCAGCAGAAATGGCTCAAATATCGGCTAAAGATCTTGGTGAACAAGAAATTGATGTTAGCCGTGAAAACTACAGCTATGGCGCTAATACACTTCGTGACGGTGTGACGTTATCACACCAAACTATTACTAGACCTGTAGTTTCTGCCTCTGAAATTCAGACTCTTGATGATCTACAGTGTTGGGCTCGTGTTCCAAACAGTTCTTTTATCACACGACTTGATTTGCAATTCGACCCTAAGAAAAAGCAAAACACTCCTTTCTTGAAGCGCCAGTACCAAGAATCAGACTCAATGAAAGAGGTTTATGAGAAGCTTGTTTATCACGAAATTAGAGCTCCAATGATGCTTGATGAAGCTGACAGATCCGCATTATTTACCCGTCAAAGCGAAACTTTTGAAAATGAGAATGAACAACAATCAGAAGTCGAACAGATGAAGCAAGCCATCGAAAATTCTGATAAGCGAGAGCAGAAAACACGCAATCAACAAAATGAAAGTGACCGTGTTCAACGAGAAGTCGATGAGGCTTCATTATCTCAAGATTTTGAATTATAAGGAGTGTCGTCACTATGATTTCTTTATCCAAAATAGGCAGCTCTGGCAGTGCAACAAAGTATTATCTCGATGAGGAAAAGGACAAAAACATCACCGATGTTGAACTGTCTAAATCGTCTGAGAATGACATTTCTCAAGATAGAGAAAGTGATGAACCCTTAGACCGTTCAAGCTCTCGAAGTCCAAACAACGATGAGCATACTTTATCTCAAAGCCCCCCTCCTGAACGCAACGCATCAGCAAATTATTATTTGCGACCCGTTGAAGCAAAGGACAGTACAGAGTGGTACGGTAAATTATCTGAACAGGCGGGGCTTCTAGGAAGCCCCGTTTCTCATTCAGATCTGAAAGAAGTGCTAGGCGGTAGCCTAAAAGGTGAGGATGTTCACTACAAACGTGACAACCATAAGTCGGGCATTGACCTGACATTTTCAGCGCCTAAGAGTGTGAGCTTATTAAGTCTGGTCGGTGGTGATACTCGATTAGTCGATGCTCATAATGCAGCCATCAAAGACACGTTATCTCAAATTGAAAAAGATATAGCTCAAGTAAAAGGAACGGATGAGGACGGCAAAACCACTTATACGAATACCGAACAAATGCTTTTTGCGATGGTTCAGCACAAAACAAGTCGAGAAGATGAACCACACTTACACACTCATGCTTTAGCAACTAACTTAACAAGAGATATGGACGGTAAGCTTCGCTCTTTAGCTACATGCCTCAAGCAGAGTGGAAGCGTGACAAATGGATCTTTTGAGCGCCTTTATAATAACCAGAAATATTACACCTCTCTTTACCAGAGTAACCTTGCTAAATCAGTTGTCGATATGGGCTATGAAATTCGAGGGACGGGTAATGGTCTTTTTGAAATAAAAGGCGTGCCTGAGTCTGTGTTAGCTGATAACTCTACTCGCTCAGCTCAGATTAATGAAAAGTCGGATGAACTTGGCTTAGACAGTCAAACAGCTAGAGACTTAATAGCCAAATCAACCCGAAAAGCCAAAACCGGATTCTCTGCCAACGATCTCCAATCTTCATGGCAAAGTAAGGTAGGTGGTAAGGGATTCGATATTCAATCTTTTATTGTTCGCTCTTATGCTCAAAGCTCAACTCAAGAGCAATCTATTACCCAAGAAACAAAAGACGCAGTTCATAGATCAATTGATCATCTTAGCGCTTTCTCTACGTCCATGACCTTTGAAAAATTAGTGACGCTTGCTGTTACTGAGTTTGCTAAAGAGGGGTTCGTGAACGCTCAAGAAGCTAAAGAGTATTTGCATGAGCTGAATAAGAGTGGCGATCTCATCAAGCTTGATAAGCAAGGTGAGAGCTATACCACTCAATCTATGATTGATAGAGAGAAAAAGCTTGTTGATACCGTATCTTCTCGCACTACCGATATGAAAGGCTACGCCAATGAAAATGCCCTAAAGTCTCATCAGTTAAATACCGATAATGAAAAAGCTATCGTTGGCATCATCGAATCTAAGAAACAATTTAATGTCCTTAACCTCCCCCACTCGGCTGAAAAAGCCGTTAAGTCATTGGTTCATGTTTACAACAATAGCGGGAAGAACGTTGATATTGTTTCGCCAAACCTTGCAGCAGCAGAGCGAGCAAAAGACAGCTACAAGCGAGAGTCTTTTGGTATGTTCGAGGTAATTAAGAATTACTTCAAGCCTGAGCACACTCACACGGTAAGCGACTATTTAAAGTCAGATAAGTTTGGTTCTGGAGTGCTCATTGTTGAATCAGCCAATAAACTCAGTGCTAACCAACTTACTGAGTTAGCAGCTAAAGCGAAAGATGATGGTCGAAAAGTGGTTTTCTTAAACCATGAAAGCCAAACACAATCGTTTCGCTCTAACAGCGCTCTAGCTTTAGTTTCCAGTTCTGGCGCACATACAGAAGTATTCAGATCTGAAACAGATACCCAAGCGCAAGTGTCTTTAAGAGACCAGGATATTGATAAGTTAGCCTCTCAATACTCAGCGATGGCATTATCTGGTGAGCGCCCACAAGTGGTTGCTACTAATGTAAAGGATACAAACCTACTTAACTCAACAATAAGAGATAAATTAGTCTCTGAGGGGCAAGTATCATCAACAGGAATGACGATAAAAACTCTAAACCCTGTTTACCTTAGCGATGCTCAACGTGAACTTTCAAAGCACTATAACAGCACCATGACACTGAGAGAGTTCAGTAAAAGCAAAGGTAAAACCACTGTTCAAGATTTCAAAGTAGTGAGTAAAAATAACGGTGATAACACCATCACTCTAGAGAATGACAAAGGACAAAAACAAACAATTGACCCCTCATCAAAAGAGTTCAAAGAGCGTAACATTTCTGTTCTAAAAAGTGCAAAACTGGAAGTTTCTCAAGGAGATATGCTGGCAGCGAATAGCAACAACAAAGTCTTAGGCTTGAGTCAGCAACATAGTTATACGGTCGAATCAACCAAGAATGGAAGCCTTACCCTTACTGACAGTCAGACAAATAAGACCATTGCAATTAACAAGCCAGAAAATCTACCGCTCTCTTATGGCTACGCCACGCCATCACACAAAGCCGATCCGAATAGCTCTCATAATTTCCTATACGCTAAAGACTACGCCATCAACAAAGAGATCATTTCTGAGCTTGCTTTAAACTCTAAAACGCTTGATGTGTTCACAACTGAGCATGACAAAGTAGCTAAGCGCTTTGATGAGTCTCATGTTAGACCATCAGCAGTACAACGAGTTTTCAATGCTCAATCTATTGATAGAAAGGTGACAGAGCAAACCAGTGACACACTAAAGCAAGATCTATCCGTTGCTATTGATAAGCTCCAAATGCCTGACTCTCGAACCAATCTAGAAAAGGCAGTGGACTACGCCATTAACCATTTAAGCGAGCGAGAAGCCGCTTTTACGCAACAAGATTTGATGTATCACTCCATACAATACTTGATGCAAGAAAAAGGCTCGCCTGTAGAGCCTAGCGAGATTGTGAATCAATTTGATAAACACAAAGATCTACTTTCATCGGTTTACAGTGACGGCACTCGATGGACTACTGAAAAGTCATTAGTTCTTGAAAAGAGTGTTCTCAGCACTTTGGCTGAGAATAAAGCCGTTGTAGAGCCTTATAGCACAAAAGCACAAGCTGACTCGTTCTTAGCGTCCAATGACTTCCTTACAAGGGGGCAATCTAATTCAATATCCATGATCGCAACCACTGACGATAGATTTGTAGCAGTGCAAGGTTTAGCGGGTACGGGTAAATCAACCATGCTAGAAAAGAACGTTGAGCTGATAAACCAAGTGAAGCAAATGAAAGGACTAGCAGAGGTAGAAGTATTCGGCTTAGCTCCAACACACGCAGCAGTAAATGAACTCAGCGACAAAGGCATTTCAGCTCAAACCATGAGCCAATTTCTCACTGATATTTCTAAAGGAAAGGTTGAACCAAGCGACTTTAAAGGCTCTCTGTTCTTCGTGGATGAGGATTCGATGATTGGTAATAAGCAGCTTTCTGAGTTTTTAAGCTTCGTTGTTGCATCAGATTCTAAAGCTGTGTTTGTAGGTGATAGAGAGCAATTGCTCTCTCAATCATCAGGTAAACCTATCGAGCTTGCAGTAGATAGAGGGGCAATAAGCTACTCGAACCTAACTGACATTAGACGACAAGATACGCCAGAGCTTCTAAAAGGTGTTCATAATATAGTCGATAAACAAGGTGAATCAGCCGTTGAAGCCCTACGAGATCAGAAAACAGAATCCATTGTAAATTCTCATGTTTACTCTACAAAAATGGACTACACAAATAACCCTTTAAAAAACGCTCAAATTGCTAAAGAAGAAGTCACCCGATTGGTGTCAAAAGACTACTTATCACGGACTCCCGAAGCGAGAGAAAATACACTTGTTATCGCCTACACAAACAGGGAAAGAGACGATATAGCCAGTTCGATTCGTGCGGGACTGCAAAAATCAGGTGAGCTTCCGACAGAGCAAATAACACTCGGTAGATTCCGTCAAGTTAGTGCTTCAAGAGAAGAACTATCAACGATGATGCCATACGAAAAAGGCTTAGTTCTCGCTACTGGAAAAAACACGTTCTACGACATAATCAATGTTGATAAAGAATCAAAAATACTAACGCTAAAAGAGTTTGGTAATCCTGACTCCAAAGAGACTTACTTTATCCCCTCGCAGCGTGATCACAAGTTCACCAATCTATTTAGTTACTCTGAAAAGCCTGTCAGCGTTGGTGATAGGGTTATGCCTCGCTTTACTGATAACGGCAATGAAATAAAAGCCAATACAGAATTTAAAGTGAGCAGCATTGATACTCAGACAAATAAAGCAGTATTTACGAACCAAGACGGCAAATCAATCTCAGTAGGTAGTGATGATAAACAGAGTATGTTTTGGGATTATTCATACACTAGAACGGCTGATATGGCTCAAGGCTCTACCTATCAAAGCGTAATAAGCGCAATCTTAGGTAAAGGGGCACTTACTGATATAAGACGGGCTTACATTGATATAAGTCGAGCAGTAAGCAGTATGCAAATATATACTGACAATGCTAAGCAAATGATGAACGCTTGGGTAAATAATCGAAGCGATAAGTTTAGCGCACTTCAAACTTTAGATAAGCAAGAAACTCAACCTCACTTGTATTTTAATGACCGCCCTACTCCGAATGAAAACTATCAATACCATGATATTAACGGTGAGCTTTCATTGTCAAAAATGAGGGATACCTTAGTAAAAGACTCATCACCATATATAGAGTCAATATCCCAATCCTTATTAGGCGAACCTAATAAATCTAAATCAACATCAGATTACTTGGTATTTGGTCAAGGTAACAGCAACACTAGAGTTACTTTAACAGGCGAGTTTAGAGGTTTTTATAGAGATTATGAAACCGGTAAAGGTGGCTCAATTGTTAATCTTCTAATGGACAGACAAAATCTAAGTTACCGTGATGCTCTCTATGAATTAGATTATCAACTAAGAGATCCAGAAAAGCACAATTTAGCGTTTAACCCTCAATATGAAAAACTTGAAAATGCGATCCCTCAATCAGTACAAAACAGTATCAACACGGCAATAAAGATAGCAAGTAATTCAACTTCAATTCAAGGAACGCTAGCCCAAACTTATCTAGAGAAGAATGGTGCAAGTTTAGAAAATATTTCAAGCTTGAAGTATAACGATTCAGTTTGGACTAGGGAAGATGGTAAAACATACCCCGCTTTAATATCAGAAATAACAAACAGTGCAAATGAAATTTCAGGTATTGAAATACGCTACCTTAGTGCAAATGGTGATTTAGCCGATTTAAACACACCTATTAGAACGCTAGGAAGTAGAAGCGAAAATTCGATAGTATTAAACGAGTCTGAGTCTAACACTACGGTTATCTCATCTGACGTTATTGATGGACTAAAAGTAGTTAATGCAACTAAGAATGTGGATGTAATATCAACCGCCAATCTTTATGATGTAACCAAATTAGACACAAATGCGCTAAGAGAAAACATTATCCTTGTTCTTTCTGAAACCAACAATCAACACAACAATGATTTGATTAACAACATACTTGAACATTTCCAAGATAAGAACCTAGACATAATATCAACGAGTGACATTCAAGATAAAGCATTAGACATTATAGAGAACAACAAGGACAACATAGAGCGTGATACTACTGAGACGTTGGATAGTATTAATATCAGTGACAATGATAAGTACAGCGATAGTAACTTGAACGATAAATCGTACAGTGATGATATTATTCAAAACCACGACACATTATCTACTCCTGATATGCCTAGCAAGGAAAACGACATACCACAACAGGATATAGATAACGACTTAGATATAGAAAAAGAGTTATAATCATTCCTTGCTAATAAGCGAGTCGGTTTGTTGTTCGGCTTGCTTTTTTATTTGCTTACTTAACTCATACCACTCAATATGATTTTCTTTTGCAGACTCTTGGTTGAATCCATGCTTCAAAGCTTGCTGTGAAAACAGCAAGCCTTTATTAACATTCAGCAAAATCAACTCAAGCAAATCCCTATTACTAATAGTCTCATCGCTACTATTATTTATCACTCTTAACGCCAGTTCGATGAGCTTCGCCCCCGCTTCTGAATCCGTCCCAATACGCTCGGTTTCCTTATACACAATGAACAGCTCATGCAGTGCGATTGGCATCCCTACTTGTACCTTTACTGTGGTTTTACCCATGCTCTTTACCCTCTTTATTCAACATTATAAGTATAGAACAAGAAAATTAGGTAGAATCTACATAGAATCTAGTTTTTCAATAAGAGTAATAAAAACATATAGTTATGATTTGAAGAAACTAGAATCTAGCTAGATTCCATTCGCCTACAGCCCTTGATATATATGGGCGGATTCTAGTTAGATTCCAGTTAGAATCTAACTAGAATCTAGCATTTCGGGATATTGTGTAGGATTCTAAAAATTTTTTTCGCTCACTTTTTAACTTCAAATCTACATTATAAATGTATATATTTCAATTACTTACACCACACATCGACAACCATTATGTTTAGAATAAACATAGCGTGGGGTGTATCGCTCGACAAAAACGCCCGTCCCAATCCAATAGCTCACTGTATAGCTACCTTAAATCACCTAGTTCTTGGGGCTCTTTCAGTTTTAGAGGGATGATAATTGGCGGTCTTTTTGCAATTTCATTTATTTCACGATAATGCGATAATGCGATAAAGGATTGTGGTTCTGGAATTTAGCCGAACAGAAATTACTTTATTAGTCCAAGCGAGGCACGAGCCTGGTACTAATAAAGTAATTTCGTATTGAGGCAAATTAGCGAACCGACCGAAGGGAAAAGCCTTGATTAACCAAAATCGCCCAATGTAAGAAGGCAAAAAAACTCAACTGGAAAACCAATTAAGCTTTATTAAAGATTTGATTCTGTTACTTGTAAAACTTATCCTCAACTTTTCCTATATATCGATTCCTAGCACCTTCTCTATTTTTGCCGAACCCTGCATTATAAGCGCCTAGACTTTTTTTATTGTAACCATTACTAGCAAAATTGCTTGATAAAATCCAAGCACCTACATTTACGTTAGTGCAAGGGTCATTAATAAGATCTGATTCAGTGATGTTAAACTCAGATAATTTTTTCAACCATGTAGAGTTTATCTGCATAAGACCAATATCATAAGTTCCATTGCTGTTACTATAATTCATCGCTTTAGGGTTTAATGCACTTTCAACCTTGGCTATGCTCTTTAATAGTTCTGGATTAACATTATAACGCTTTCCTGCTTCATCAAAGCAAAACGCTAAAACATTGCTAGAAAATAAAATGGTCAAACTAATACTTATTAATCGCATCGCTCAAGTCCTCTTTTGGATTACCAACATCAATCAAATATAGAAGTCTACGCCATGCGTTTAACTCTATCGCTCTATAATTACTAGAGTTCAAATTTGATTCCCATTTTCGGACGGCTGAACAACCTTTAGGTGTGACATTTTTACCTAGATAGCGTCCTACTTGATTTTGAGACAATTTTAAAAATGATCTCAAAAACTTTATTTCATCAGGTGACGGCTTCCTAAAATTCTCATGGTGAAGTGGTAGGCAGCAATCAAGTTTTTTAAATTCAGCTATATTCATAATCAATTAAGCGGGGCTTTGCCCCGCTTCCTTATTTTTAAATCCAACCTTTCTCAGCAAAACTTACAACACTGTCACCACCAATAACAAAATGATCTAACACTCGAATATCAACCAAGTTCAAAGCATCTGATAAACGTCTCGTTATTCTTCTGTCAGCTTGGCTAGGTTCTGGATTGCCGCTTGGGTGTTGGTGATATAAAATCATCGCACTAGCGTTTAATTCTAATGCTTTTTGGACTACAACACGGGGATATACTGAACAAGCATCTATTGTACCCTCAAACAAGGTTACATCTTCAATTAATCTATTTTGGTTATCTAGAAAAAGAACATTGAATTGCTCTCTCTCTATCCCTGCCATTTTAATGCAAAGATAGTCTTTTGTGTTTTGAGGTGATGTAAATACATCGTTATTGTTGATATTATTTTTTAGAATGCTTAGCGCTTCATTTATTACAGCTTGCTCTTGTTCTGAAAATTTCATTTTTCTTTCCTTTGTTGAGTCTTGGATTATTCCTGACCTTTAATATAATTATAGACCGCCCCAATGGGTTTGCAAGTAAATAACCTATTAATTTATAACCTTTACACAATTATTTTTATTGTCTAGATACTTAGCTGATTGGCATTTATAGCCTTCGTTAGAATTTTGATAGTAGATAATGCACTTAACGCAATCAACGCAGCAATAAACCGCTAACTGATTGCTATCACCATTATTAGCGCTTGTGAGCTTCCATTGCTCTTGTGTGCCTTTAGAAAGCAATTTAATAACGACTGACATATCACTAATTGATAGATGTTTTTTATGCGTGACATTGTAACGGCAGTTTTAACCACACAAGGCGATAAGTGATTAACAGCATCTTTGACTCGTTTAATCTCAAGTCGTCTAGCTCTTAATTGCTCTCTAATCATCATACGATTACCGCCCTATGTTTAGGGGGCTACGGACAGCCCCCTACTTTGCTAATCACTCATCAGGTCATACATTTTTATCATTTGAGATAAGCGATCATTATGTTTAAAAAAATAGGCTTGGCGATCACCTGCCCAACCTCCAATCATTTCACCATGAAAATAGTAATGATATGACTCGTCACAATCGACAGCCTCAAAGTGGTTTAGCTCATTGCTAGCCCATTCAAAAAGATCAAAAAATTCTTGCTGGTTCATAGTTATAGCCTCATGGTGGGTTATGGGTTTATTCCCTAACCTTTATTTAAGTATAGAATAATGACCGAAAACAACAAATAATAATGACCGCTTTTAATATCAATAGATCATAAGTATATAGTTATATAGT
>NZ_JAKJSJ010000072.1:0-30050 GCF_050336715.1 Photobacterium makurazakiensis | reverse complement strand
GTTTAATCAGCCAGAAGATTTCTATTCAATACATGGTAGTAATTTATCAGGTATCAAAAAAGTGATATTTCGATATGTACTCCGCCACTTAATGAACTGGAATGTGAATAATATTCGTACAAACGGAATTTCAAATAAAAGGTAATTTAAACAAGCAGTAATGCTTACTTTAGAACGACGACCGAGCACTCCAATGTAAAGCAGAGTGTCTCCCCCTATAATTACTTTTTAATCAAACTTTTTACTCTTTCTCGAAGCCATTGGTGAGTAGAGGAAGAAGAATTTGATTTGTGCCATTGCATATAAAATGGAATACGCTTGAGTGGAATTGGGGGTTCAATAATGGTTAACCCAAGCGTTTGCTTATAATACATAGCAAGACTTCTGGTTGTATGACAAAACAGCTGAGTTTCACTCACCACTAGCATATTCGCGAGCATCGAACTGGCTTCATTCACGATATGACGTTTGATGTTCACCGGCTTTTCAAAAAACAAATCCAAAGCCAACTTATTATTACGCCGCAAACTCAATACTGATTGAGGCAATTTTTGATAATCATCGAGACTAATCCCAACCTCACTGTGAGAGTGCGAATTCGCAACCACCAGCACAATATCATCTTCGAAAAGTAACTCATGAGCTAAGCTCTTGTCTTCTAAAAGACAGTTATCAACAATGAGATCAATTTTTCGATTTCGAAGATCTGTAATACCACGCTCTTCGTCATAAATCTGCTCATGCAACGAATAGGTTATCTTCTCGTTTTCCTTGCTTGGAGGCTCTCTCAGCAGCTGAGTATGGAACTCCTCTGGCGTTGAAATAAAAAACCGTTTAGTTGACGTCTGCGGATTAAAAGTATCAAACGAATTCACCACTTGTTCAAAGGCGAGTAGCTCATCACGCACATTAGTATAAAGCGCTAACGCCGCAGAAGTCGGACGCACTTTACTGTTGCCTCGGATAAACAGATCTACCCCAAGTGATTTCTGCAAACGTCTCATCGCCAAACTCACCGCAGGAGGAGATACATCCAGCGCCTCACTCGCTTGGACATAACTCCCCGTTTCCATCACTTTGACAAAGACCTTGAACAAATTGAGATCGAACTTAAAAAAATTCATTAGCCCCCATTGGAGATAAATATTATTAACCTTCGAGATACACCCTAGTCAATGTTGATTATCTCGGCAAGTTGTTAAAGTTTACTCATCAACAGGACTCATCTTGATGGCGAAAAGGTTCGCTTTAATGAATAGATGGGCCCCATTTTAGCTATCTCTTTGAGATTCTAAGGAAACGTTATGAATAAAAGTTTATTAGCAGTTGCAATTGGGTTAGCTCCACATATCGCACTAGCAGACTATGATTCTATTGATAACTATCAGGGAAAGCCTGCAACTAAGCATACTATTCAAGCAAATAAAGCGTTTGCCAAACACCTACCTTGGGACGATAGCAGCGCCTTTGATCGCACTAGTCGTGGGCTTGTTGCAGAGCTTGAAGGTGATGCGACTAACGTTCGTGCGCGTTTTCCTCACTACTCAGAAATGAACCTTGATGAGCTGCCTCACTCGGTGAATCCATCATTGTATCGTCAAGGTATGCTCAACTATGCTGCAAATGGTTTATATGAAGTGACAGAAGGTGTATGGCAAGTTCGCGGGGCCGATATTACCAATATGACCATCTATCGCTCAGACAATGGCTATATAATTCATGATCCGCTATTAACAGAAAGCGCAGGCAATGCAGCGTGGGAATTTGCAAAAAAGCATCTGCCAACAATCAATGGTGAGCATAAGATTACAGGCGTGATCTATTCACACTCTCATCAAGATCACTTTGGTGGCTCACGTGGGATTATTGACGAGTCTTTTGATGGCTTAATTATTGCTCCAGATAAATTTATGGAGTCTATCGCAGCTGAGGCGATGGTCGGTGGCAATGCGATGAGTCGACGCTCTCAATATCAATATGGCACAACACTTCCAACGACCACCAAAGGCATCGTTGATAATGCATTAGGGTTAGCACCAAGCCAAGGTGACGTCACCTTAGTGCCGCACAATAAAGAAATCAATGAGCGTGAAGAGTGGGTAAATGTTGACGGCATAGATATATTATTCATCAATATGCCCGGCGCCGAAGCACCGAGTAAGCACGTACATTGGATCCCAAAATACAAAGCACTTCACACCGCAGAGCTTACGTTCGATGGTCAACACAACATATATACATTCCGAGGTGCGAAGACTCGAGATGCTCTGATTTGGTCTAAATACCTACACGAATTAAAACTGCGCTTTGCCTCTCAAGCCGAGGTTCTGCATCAAGCACACTCAGCGCCTGTCTGGAATGATGGAAATGGTGAAATTTCCGAGTATCTAACACTACAACGTGATAACTATGGTTTCTTACATAACCAAACCATGCGCTTAGCTAATCAAGGGGTCACCATAAATGATATTGGCCGAGAGATTGAAAAAATCATCCCTCAAGCACAACTGGATACATGGCATACCAATGGTTATCACGGCTCATATAGCCACAATGCACGTGCTATCGTAAATCTGTATTTAGGCTACCTAGACTTAAACCCTGTTAACGTAAATCCATTGCAAACGATTGATAAGTCTTGCGTATACGTCAAAGCCGCTGGTGAAAAAACGCTGATTAAAGCAGGTAAAGAGCATTACGCTCAAGGCGAGTACCAAGAAGCATCTCAACTGCTGAATGATGTACTGCAATGTAACCCATCAAATGATACCGCCCGCCAACTGTTAGCTGATTCATTTGAGCAACAAGGGTATCAATCAGAAACCATGGCGTGGCGTAACTCGTACCTTCAAGGGGCCTATGAGTTACGGACTGGTCATGTTGCGGAATCAATCAAAATGTCGTCTGTAGATATTATCGCCAATACGCCAACATCAGGCTTCTTGGACTTCTTAGCGGTATCCATTAATGGCAACAAAGCGATTGAACTAGGGTTGGATTTCAGCTTAACCATTAGCCACCCAGATCTGAACGAGCATTACTATGCAGAGATCAGCAATGGTAACTTAACAGCAATCCAAACGGATAAGCCAATAAAAGCCGACACAACATTGACGATCAACAAGAGCGATATGTCAGAGCTATTAATTTCAGAAATGACACTCGCGGACCTACTGGAGAGCAAAAAAGCAGCACTAAAAGGAGATAATGACTCCTTCATGAAGATGGTATCAACAGTTGTCACCTTCACTCCAGATTTTGATATTGTGCCGATGCCTTTGAACAAATAGCCATGTGAGTCAAAGAGGTTAAGGAGCCTTGATATTTTATCACTTCTTAGCCTCTCCCCCCCAACCCCTAATCCAATATACGCTTCAGCCCTGATATATAGGCAGGAAATTGTGAAATAGTATTGTGGCCTGCACCTGTAATGACATCCACCTCTACCAGCTTATCGCCAAATTCAGCAATTAGCTGGTCGGTTCTAGCCCGAGGGATCACCCTATCCTCTTCTGCAATGAATATATAGGTTTGAGCCGTAATATCTTTTACCCTATCCGAAGATCGGTATCTGTCTTTTATCATCCAGGAGACGGGAAACATCCAATAAATATCTTTAGCGACATTCTCAATGCTATCAAATGGCGTCACCAAGATAAGCTTGTCCACTTGCCGATTAGCCGCCACGTATGTGGCAATACCTGAGCCAAGGCTCCGGCCCATCAAGGATATTGAATCATGTTTACTTTTGACCGACTGAAATATCTGTACAGCATCGCTATATAGCACCTTCTCAGTCGGCGTACCTGCATTATTACCATAACCTCGGTAAGGGATCAGGTAGATGGTATAATCTGGAATTACCGCATTAAAGAATGGGATATTGGCTTCGATACTTTCTGCGTTTCCGCCGTAATAGATTAACGCCTTAGGTTGCCCTTCATTAAGTACCCAGCCAAAAAGCTCTGCACCATCAACAACGAAGCTGGTATTCATTTCGCCATAAACATCACTGGCAAGCTGAGGAAAGTACAGAAACTGACGCTGTAGGGAACAAAAAGTAAGAGCAAAAAGTGCGTAGCACACCACTAAGGTAACCAATATATTATTCATTCCCGCTACCTGTCTTGCCTGTGCTTATAACAATAATAGACGAGCACATAAATAACTATATTGATGCTCACAGCCGCAATACCCAATAAAATCTGGACATCAAAGCGCAATCCAACCGGATAGATAATGGGAATAATATAGTGCTCGACAAATCCTTCCGGATAACCTTCACCACCTGCCGCTTGCCTCAATTGGTTTTCCAATGGTGTTAAAGGGCAGATCCAACCTTTGAAGCTGATCGCAGCAACCCATAGTGCAGCAGGAAGATGGACAAACAACATATAGCCACGCCATAGTAGTAGCGAGCCACCGAGCAACGCGAAGATGATAAATAAAAGGTGGAGTATTACGACAAGATCTGCCAGTACCCGATAAATCATAAGCTATCTCCCCCTCCCCTTGGTCAAACATAGCTTATCAAAGCAATAACTGTTATCCACATTCAGGTCAAAGTTTGAAAGTTATACCGACCTACAACACGTGGGTTCTTAGCTGTTATCAACAAAATCTGGGGACAGTTCAAGCTAAACGATGTGAGAAGATAGTAGAGTGGAATAAACAGGTAACTTGCACCGCAATTCAGCAAGTAATAAAAGTATATAAAAGCAATCTGGAATAAGTTTTTCCACAGTGCTTTGACTATCATTTGCCTAATCCAAACAGCATAAGGTAATTATCAATGAAAATCTGCGTAACAAGTGTGCCTGTTGAAAACCAAGATAAAGCTATTGATTTCTATACAAATACTTTAGGTTTTATCAAGAAATCAGAAGTACCACTTGGTGAGTACAAATGGCTAACTGTTGTGTCTCCACAAGAACAATCAGGTGTTGAGTTGCTGCTTGAGCCTATGGCTTTCGAGCCTGCTAAGCAGTACCAAAATGCCCTAAAAGAAGCTGGTATCCCTTGGACATCGTTCGCTGTCGATGACGTTAATGAAGAGTACGCCAGACTTTCTAAGCTTGGGGTTCAATTCTCAATAGCTCCTAAAGAGGCAGGAAACGTTATCATTGCGGTATTAGATGATACCTGTGGTAATTACATCCAACTAATGCAGCAACTATAAAACCGTCGTAATGCATAAGACCGTCCAGGTGACACCATTAGTGTTACCTGAATTATTCGCTATTGCCCATTCAGTGTTAGTATCAAACATGATCCCCTAACAAATTACAGGTGCAAAATGCCCTTCGGCCCTAAGACATTCTATGAGAGAGAACTCGATCGTTTATACAGTGAGATATCACTCCCAGCCAAACAGTACACGCTTATCAGGCAGTCGAAGGCATTCATGGAAAAGTATCACTCTGAAAGAATTGAGTTAAATGATTTAGCCAAAGCTGCATTCATGTCTCGATTCCACTATGTTCGAGTATTCAAACAAGTATATGGGGTAACTCCTAGAAGCTACCTGAAAGATATGCGTATCTCAAAAGCCAAACAACTTCTGAAAGACGGTCGCTCAATAACGGACACTTGCTTCGAGGTAGGTTATGAAAGCTTGGCGACTTTCTCTACCACCTTTAAAAAGAGCACAGGTTACTCTCCAAGAGAGTTTCAAGATTATTATAAAAAGGCCTGAAATAAGCTTTGAACAAACCAAACGGCAAACCCATTCAAGAGACAGTACCTCACTCAGTAATGTCCACCACCTTCGATTTAACCAGGCATAACTGAATTTTTCCCGTCCCAATGTAAGTTCGGACATCGTAAATCAACACCCAAGCCGAAGATTTAATTTAGCTTGTTATGCTAGCTTTCCTACACGATTGAAGGAATTCACCAATATCGCATACTCTACAAGTGCTACATCGTAATACGGCTGAGCAATTAACTCACATCTCACGACACCTTGAATGATAGCTGCGGCTTTTACCGGATTTAGCGACTCAATTTCTGCTTCAGAGAATTTTTCAAGCTCATTACTATGCATTTCAATGCAATAGCTGCATCCGTTTAACTTAGATATTTCCAGTGCAATGTAGGCGGCCTCTGCTTGATTTTGACAAGCCAGTTGCAGTTCACCATAAATCGCCCCAAACTTTTGTTGAATATTAGATAATCGCATAGATAACTCCCAAGTGAATAAAAGTGAAACAAGCTAAAGTCGCGTAAGGTAAAGCCGTGTGTATTTATTCGAATTAGCCGTTGGCTCAAATTGTCTTGTATCGAACAAGATAGGAAAATTATATATCGACAGTTTCATGACTTAAATGCTATTTTTTATATAACACTAATAGCCAAATTGATATAAATATGGGTGAACCATCGATTTACGAGTTGGAGGTTTTTGTCGCTGTAGCTGAGGCAAAGAGTTTCAGTAAAGCAGCAAGTATAAAAAATGTAACTCAACCCGTTGTTAGTCGAACAATACGAAAGTTGGAATCAAGGTTTAATGCATCTCTTTTTAAGCGAACAACAAGAAAGGTTCTATTGACAGACGATGGAGAGTGGTTACTAAAACGTGCTTATTCAATATTAAAAGAGCATGAAACTATAATTCCGCATTTTCAGCAATTAACTCATGAAGTATCTGGTGAGATAGTTGTCGACGCTGCAACGCCATTTTCTCTCTACGCCATTATTCCGCTAATGCAAAAACTCCATGATGTTTACCCCAAATTAAAAGTTAACCTGATTAATAATGAAGGACGAACTGAATTACTAAACTCGAACGTAGACATTGCTATTCGCATAGGTGATTTACAAGACTCGTCGATGAGAGCAAGAAAGCTCGGTGTAACTAATCGAGGCCTTTATGCATCACCAGAATATGTCGCGCGATCGGGGTTACCCACTAACAACTCTCAGCTATCGGAACATCATCTCTTAGGGTTTTATCAATTTGAAAATTTAAACCGGTGGCCGTTGGAAAACTCAGAGGGGGATGTGTTTACTGTTAAGGATACTATTGCAACAAGCAATAGCGGTGAATCTCTCAAGCAGATGACTTTGAATCACATGGGGATAACTTGTTTATCTCGTTTTACTGTAGAAGAAGATCTAAAGGCTGGCCGCCTGATTCCGATAATGGAAGAGAAATGGCGAGATGAAAATATCCCAATATATGCGGTATTCTACACTGGGCAGCATTTAAATTTTCGTACCAAAGCATTCTTAGATTTTTTGGTTGATAACATTGTGCTCTAGCTCAATATAATTGAGGACTTCAATAAGTACGTCTACGTGAGCTAACCCAGCTTTTATTCATATGACCATCACCAGTATAACTAAGCTTTAAATCTTGAATGGATAGACGCTCTAATACACTGTGTGGTGGTCGGTTTTCGGATGTTGCATTCACTTTTATGACATACCCAAATTAATATTTTTGGGCTAAAAGCATGATATATAGCTAATTTACTAAGAGCACGCCATCGACTTCAGGTGCAGCGTGTTCATAAATAATCTTGGGTCGGCAATATTATTCAGCATTGATTGCGTGGGCAAGCAATCGTCATCGACGTAGTCGACATAATCAGACGCCGAATCAAAAATCAAAATATCCAACGCCAAACGATCCAACCCGTATAGACCTCGATGGATCATATCCGCTGAAAACACCAACAAGTCGCCTGCCGCTAACGCAATCTGCTTACCACCAGAAATGCTATCACTGCTCACCTTACCATTCACTTCTTGGCGAACATTGTACTCTTCTTCATTGTCCCATCGCTTGTGCGTCCCGGGGATGATCTCCATGCCGCGCTCATCAAATAAAGGCACGCGAAGGTGTAACACTTGCGTATCTTGTATTACTTTCATCTGGTCTTTAATGTCATAGTCATATTGACAGTCACGATGCCAGAAGTCTTTTTGTTGCGGATTCACAGGGTTGAAGAACAGTTGCGTATTCATGAACGCTGGTTTATTCGGTATCACGGCATCGACCACTTCCATGATTTTTTTTGAACTGATGAAGTCAAAAAGTACCGTTCTATCGTCGGTGGGTAAATATTCGCTTCCCGTAATTAAAGACGAGTTAAACGCTTCTTCCTGATAGAACTCTTCGTTATCTGCTTTCCACAATTCATGGAATTTCAAGACTACTTTTCTAAGCAATGAAATCTGAGTTTCATCGAAATAATTTCTGATAACAAAGTAACCATGTTCATCGTAACTGTTACTTAATTGTTGGCTGTTTTCTATCACTGACTACCTTCGCACTCTTTGTACCGTTTACTGACCACGGCGTTGTTTGGCGTATGATGCCAGACAGGCGTCATTCAACCAAGTAACTAATGAGAGACAACGAGGGAAAGTCGCGCTAAGAAAGGAGTATCTTTATATGTATCATGGGCTTGTACTTTCAGTGTCAAAAACAATGACACAAACAGCGTACCTCTCATCAGTATCGCCCCCCTCCCCATTAATCGATAAATGACCAGACATCGATATAATCAGGTATGGCGGGTTGTTCTAAGTTATTTTTGCCCCTTTTCAAGCTAGGGTCGATGGACCATTCACTTCACCAAAGCGTTATTTGACTAACCTTTCCTAATGCCAGTAATGTGTTTACATGTAGTGGTCGATTCAAGTAGCGCGCTAAGGACAGTAAGTGCATATTTATATTTTTGGTAATTTGAACGTTGGAAAGTCGACGTTTTGTAGGGAATTACACAGAAAGCTTCCTGATTATGATTACTTATCTCTTGACCGTTACAGGCAACAATATACTGATGCCAGTCTAAAGGGTGAAAAACTAACGAGTCGTAAGTTTGTAGCCGATGTAAAAAACACCTCTCATGCTATTGTTGAGTTTACAGGATGTGGCCCAGTTGCAGAACGACTTAAAGCTATTCTCAGTACCAAATGTGGTGTGCTAATCGCTGTTCATAGGTGTATGGATGAAAACCTAGCAGCAATTGATGAAGCTAAACTTGCAAGTATTCCATACCCTATAGAGTACAAAGAATGCCAAACAATAGAAAAGACAATTCAGCGACCTGAAAAAAGCACAACGCTATCTGCATTGGAAGTGAGTTGGCAGCGTCAGGTTTGGCAATCATACTCATATAACCTTGAACAAGACTTCGCATTATTTTGGTCTCAATTCCCTATTGAACATCATGAAGTCGTTAACCATCTCAATCATTTTTTCTTGAGCCAAAACACAATCAGTAGTGCATTGATTTACGGATCGTTTGGCGCGAATTGTGCGACCATATCGTCAGACGTCGATTACTTTATACAGACTAATGTACCAGCAACCTACTGGTATGATGCTCTTATGGATCAGTATGATGTAGTCCAGGCCGACCTTATCAATAATAAGATTACTCTGCGTTACGAAAGCGGGATGTTAGTAGAGGTAGCCACTGGAAAACAGCTATCTGAAATAGCGTTATATTACAGGGAGTCGTTAATACATAATTGCGAATTTACGCCCGTAAAGGACGGTGAAGATGAGCAGCTTCAATTGAATCATTTTTTGGAGCAAAAGAAGCTAGATAGCGATTCCGCTGTGTTAATCGCAAGTGAAACCTACTTTCTATTTTGCTCGTTACCAAAGCTCTTTAAATCTAAAGATAGCTATAAGTATTCGTTTCATACCATGTTCATTAGGCATCATGCAATTCAGTTAGAGCACTTACTTCTTGGGAAACCAGAGCACAATTACCTTCCCAAACAAGCAGCACTTTCTCTTTTTCACTTCCCTTGGTGGAGCTTCAATACTTGTGCTACGACAATTGAAGCAAAGCAATATCAAGCGCTCTATCGATATTTAAAAGCACTTTATTGCCAATTAGAGAAGGCTAAATTAATCGAGAAGGATAAATACTTCTCTACACGAACAGAATTTTTACATCACCTAGCATAAAAGGGCTATCTAGTGGTTAAGGTAGACAAAATAAACGTTAAGTTATGGCTCATTCTCATTTTAAGCAGTTTGATTCCGCTTATTTATACAACAACAAGAATTCATTTCATTGGTAATATGCCCAGCTCTTGGTCGTTTAGCATTGCGGCTCAAGTTGCGTGGCTAAATATCGGATATGAGGTGATTAGCGAAGCATTGCTACTTCCTCTTGCATTCATACTAGGTCAGGTGATTAGGGACTCTAAGGCATTTCAGCAGAGGGCAACCGCATCTTTGGGAGTGGTAGTACTGATCTATGCAGTAGCAACAACGCTTGTCTTCGTATTTACGCCACAATTAGTTTCAGCCATGCAACAGCAAGAAAGCTTGCTAGCCCAAACCATAAAGTATATTCGATTAGAATCCATCGCTATTTTTGTATCAAGCACTTATCTGTTCTTCAACCTTGTGTTAGTACTTCACAATAAACAGAAGGCATTGTATTGCTTGCTGGTTGTGCAAACAGTATTGACGGTTCTTTGCGATACGTTGCTGGTTAGTCAAATGCCAGTTTCATTACAATTGGGAGTGACGGGTATTGCAATCACCAACATCATGGTGAATTCATTATTGGTTGTTGTTTCATATAAGTTGCTTTCAATCAATGACATCGACCTAGACCCACGAGTTATTACTTTCGAAAAATCCCAGTGGCTCAAAGAGTGGTTCAAAATCGGAAGTCGATCAGGATTGGAATCATTCGTCAGAAACACAGCGTTTGTCGTCATGATTTTGCAACTCATGAACCAATTGCAACATGCGGGAACTTTCTGGGTAGCAAATAGTTTTATTTGGGGGTGGTTATTACTACCAGTATTGACGTTAGGGCAGTTAGTCAAACAGGATGCTGCAACCAATAACGGGCTAAGTTCCCAAAAGGTGAATCGTTATTTAACCGTTACGTGTGGGGTATTTGTACTTTGGTTTGTATCGGTACCACAGTGGGAAAGTTTTATTCATCACGTTATGGGAGTGAGCAATGCTGTGGAAGTCGCTAGTCTTGTTTATCTGTTGGCTGGTTTCTACATTATTTTTGCACTCAACAATGTTATTGATAGCTATTTCTATGGCATTGGTCGGACTGACTTAATGCTTTATCAGTCTTTGGTTGTGAATACTCTTTTTTATGGTTCAGCGTTTATTTGTTATCAACTTGGTTGGTTTGTCCCCACACTCGATCGCGTAGCCATGATGTTTGGCTTAGGTATCACCTTCGATGCTGTTATAACGTGGGGTCTTTATATCATGCTAAGAAAGCAGCAATTACCGAGAAAACGGGTCGTTGCCTAAACAAAAGAGAAACAAGTCTTCGGCAGTTGATTTTAATACTGCCATGTGGACAGGGAGAGATTAAGGAAATGAATAAACAGTGCTATCGAGAAAACGGTTACTTCCTGGTAGACGATGTTCTTTCGGATAAAGCCAAAATATTGTGTGAGGATGTTCATGCTGCTATTGGAAAGATGGCTAAATCTATTGATTTAAATACGAGTACATATCTAGAGTCGGTATGCCGCTGGGACGGTCCCAGTGCGATTGTTGAGCATCTGACAGCCAATGTGATTGAACGTTTGGAACCCATTGTCTCAGAAATACTTGGTTCTAATATTGAAGTCGTTAGAGCTTCTATCATCTATAAATCGGGTGAAATAAATAAAGCGACACATGGGCACCAAGATTCAGGGTATTGGCGTATAAATAAGTCAGAGACCTATGACTTAACTACCTGGATAGCACTTAATGACATTAACTCGTCTAATGGTGCACTACGTATTTTGTCAGGAAGTCATAAACATGGTGCAGACGTTCAATCAGATTTTCTAGCGAAAAACTTTGTTGATCCCGCAATATTCTGGGGAAATAGTTCTCATACCCTAGAGATGAGAAGCGGCTCCGTTGCGGTATTTTCTCCAAGTTTATGGCATGCATCGCACAGTTGTGACAGCGGTAAAACTCGCATGGCGTTTGTGATTCGTTGGAGAGCTATCCCCTCTCAATATGTGCTGGAGGATATAATCGGTACGGTAGATGCTGACCCTGAGAAATTTGGGATGATGAATTCTGCTAACCTCCTAGAACGTACACTTAAGCGCGTTTTAGATACAGAACGTTTCCCTTTACCAAATTCTTTAGACCAACTAATAAGTGTTGTGTTGGAACATAACCTGACTTCTGTTTTTCCAGAACCTCAAAAAGCTAATAAAGCGTTACGTCGATTGCAGATACTCCGGCTTGCTAAGGTTCATGGAGGTAATGACCTTGGGAATGGGATTTGGGAGGACATTCGGGACTATGTTGTTGAGACTGATTGAACGGTTTTAGCCAAAGCATATGTTAGACATTTTGGTGCAATGATGTCTTGATTTGCTCCCGCAATACTGAACACTCATCTAGGTAAGTTGGAGTATCCATACTTCAACTAATTCATATTTTTCTAAATTAGTAACTACGATAAAACATTCTGTCCAGTCGCAAGGGCGTAAGACGCCTTTGGGCTTATCCTTTGAAGGCGCTGCTAGTCGCGAGAACGGTTCTTAGTCTCTAAGTTTATCTTCGCGCCATTTTTTGCAAGGTTAAATATGGCTTTATTGAAGTCAGACTCAAGACGTTTATGTTTCTCACTACCTTTATCATTTGAATGGATTGCTTCTAAAGAACCCAAGCACATCTCAATAATTTTCGCGTGTTCTTTACGTAGTTCTGGGAAATAAAGCTCATTTAACAGGTGCATCTCATTAGATACTTCAATGAAACCGTTCTCCATGATTTCTTCAAATGTATCCCCATAAACGGTGAACCTTAACTTATACGCAAGACGCACGTA
This sequence comes from Photobacterium makurazakiensis, assembly GCF_050336715.1. Classification (NCBI taxonomy): domain Bacteria; kingdom Pseudomonadati; phylum Pseudomonadota; class Gammaproteobacteria; order Vibrionales; family Vibrionaceae; genus Photobacterium; species Photobacterium makurazakiensis. Next base: position 17,253 of record NZ_JAKJSJ010000072.1, on the reverse strand, counting down.
TTCCTCTAGCTTCTGCTGTCTGGTGGTGTACATCTCTTGTTTCTTCCAGACCTGATGTTCGATGTCCTTTCTTACACCCTCGGTAGCTTTGGTTAATAAGACCTGCTGTCTTTGTATCTCAGCGATATTCTTAGACAAGGCTTTTATTTCTGCGTCTTTCTTTAGATAAGCCCCAATGTAGCCAGAGATACCAGCGACAAAGCCAGTGCCTAGAAGGAGTATTAAGTCTTTAGACGTCCATAACGCTTGTCCTGCTTCAACACTTTCCCCAGCCATGTAATCCCCTATAAATAAAATGGAAACTTGCTATGATACTACCAGAGGTTTATATAGGGAAGGTGGTGGTTTTCCTGTGATTTGTAGCTGTAACTGACGTTTCGACAACAATGTACTATTTCATCTTTTTTCTCAAACGTCGTAGCCCCCTAAGTAAGTGCTCAGGATCTTCATCTGTTGTGGATCAGAATATTTGGTCATCACTTTGTAGATTGTTGGAATGCTTTCCCTAGCAGAACTTATCCAAAATTTCTTTGTCTCTCGAAATTCGTAACACGTCTTTGTCCAACTGCGAGTCAGCTTAGTTTCTGCTGACATGTGATCACCAAGCGATTCTGTCGTATTCGATATAGGAATACACGTATTAGCAAAGTGGCTAATCAATTCAAGTTAAGATGTGTACGTATACTCAGCGACTTGTTGATATAGCATTACAGAGCACCGAGGTTTGTAGTTGGTTGGTCTTACCTTTATATGCATCATTTAATAGCAAATTGGCTATGGCGAGAGTAGACCCTGTCGGTGTTCTTGATTTAAAAAAGAGGATCAAAATAGCTAAAGAAAAGTACCGAGAAGCTATACAATACTCAAGTTGCGAGATCGCAGCATGGGATACACATTCACAGGAAACCTCAAAGTAGCCACATATGTCTAAAGATTTTAGTTTCACCACAGAATACTCCCTCGACAAGACCTTTTTTGCAGAGTGTTATGATCAAACTAGCCGTCCTACTGAATTTCCAAAAGACTATTTAAAAGGAATAATTTTTCTTCTTTTTGGTGTGGTTTTATTAGAATTTGAGCTATTACCCAGCGGTTACGTTGGTTGGTTCTTTATTGTTTTGAGTATTGTTGAGGCATTCAGTATTTATTTTAAGAGAACCTGGTGGTTATGGCGACAAGCATTCAGCACGAGCTCTGGCAGCAAAGTGGTATTTCAGGTTGACTCTAACGGTGTGAGCTATAAAAGCGGTAAAAACACCCGTAGCATCGCCTGGAGTGAAATCGACCAACTTGAACAAAGCGACTTAGGGTTTATCCTTCATATGGGTAAACTGCGCCAATATGTCAGTAAATCTTGCTTAAATGATGAAGTGATCGCGTTCATTGTAGAGCAGCACGCAGTATCAAAAATGGACTAACGTCATGCGCGCAAAATAGCGGTAATAAAACGAATACGATCAGGTCTTTCATTTTGCTTTTGATAAGAGTGGTTTAGTTCCTAGCTAGGGGTGTCGTGGATGAGAGGATTTGGCCAGCTACATGTAGGTTGGCTGAATGATTGTAATACTAGAACTAACTCGTAAAGTCAGAGTGTTCGATGGTTCGTGACGTGTTACAGCTAATAGTTATCTATCACCCTTAGTGTTCAGGTGAACACCTAGCTTTCCAATACCTATAGTAATGGAGACAAGATACAAAACCCGCCCCTGTTATTCGGCTTTTGAAGGGTGATGGTTGTGGGTAACGAGAATTGTCTTAAGTCGTTGGCAAACACGTCGTTAACCAATCAATAAAGGCTTTGTTCCTTGGCCTTGTTTGTTGCCCTTGAGGGCAGATCAAATAGTAACCGCGTCCTGAGGGTACGCTTTCAAAAGGCGCGATTAGATCGTTCGTTTGCAGTTTTTCTTCTACTAGTGCGACTCTCCCCATCGCCATACCCATCGAGTAACTTGCTGCTGATATTGCCATCTCAGCATGGTTGATTAATACACTCGCTTCAGGAATTACTAGCTTTTTGACTTGCTCATCTTTCTGCCCATCGAGCCAATACTTCCATTCATATTGCGGTTGGTTTGATTCAAGCGATTCTGAGCAATGAATCAAGGTTAAAGCCCCAAAGCTATCAACCAGAAGCTGATTATTTTCAAACTGGCCACCTTTGAGATGGTGATCTTTGAAATGAATAGCGCCAAACTGGTTCTCAAAATAGTCAGGAGAACAAACCGGAGTAATATATTCATCAAACAACTTTTGGCTGAAAAACTCAGCGTGATGCCCTTCACTATAATAAATAGCCAAGTCCACCGGCTCGTGTTGAAAGTTTAGCGGACTCGCCTTCACTCTTAGCTTAATTTTCAAGTTAGGGTACATCGCTTGAAACTCAGGTAAGCGCTTTAGCAACCAACTTTGAGCAAAGGTCGGTGCAAGGCCAATGTACAGCTCGCCACTTAACTCCTTAAACTTAATATCGTCTATTTCAGAATAAATTAGATCAAAGGACTGGTTAAGTGCCTGTAACAACCGCTCCCCTTCCACCGTCAACTCTAGGCGCCTTGTCAGGCGCACAAACAACATAAAACCTAGCTCTTGCTCTAGCTGTTTGATTCGTTGACTCACTGCACCTTGAGAAATAAATAACTCTTCCGCTGCTTTGGTAAAGCTTAAAAACTTCGCCGCTACACTAAACGTGTGCATGTTGGTGAACACTTGTTGTTTTCTACCCATTTGAACGGAGTATTCCACTTATGAATTAGCATAACTAATCTATAGCAAACTTTGTTTGGTTTGTCGTGCCTCCTCAATGTGTATTTAATTAACTTAACTAATCCATAAAGAGGAAACCTCATATGAATAACCAACTTAAAATTACAATTATTGGTGCTGGCTCTAGTTACACTCCCGAGCTCATTGAAGGTCTCATTCATCGTAGCGGCGAGCTTCCGATTGGGCAGCTTTGGCTAGTCGATATCGAAGAAGGTTACGAAAAGGTGAACATCATCGGTGACCTAACACGCCGTATGCTTGCTAAAAACAATTTGGAGCACATTGAGGTTCACGTCACGCTTGATCGTAGAAAAGCGCTGAAAGATGCTGATTTTGTTTGTTCTCAGTTCCGCGCAGGCTGCCTAGAAGGCCGTATTCGTGATGAGCGTATTTCTCTAAAGTACGGCATGATTGGTCAAGAAACCAATGGCCTTGGTGGCTTTGCTAACGCTTGTCGTACAATTCCTATCGCGCTTAAAATTGCTCGTGAAATGGAAGCACTGTGTCCCGATGCATGGTTGCTCAATTTCACCAACCCATCAGGCATAGTGACAGAAGCGATTCTTAAGCACACCAAAGTGAAAGCGGTCGGCCTATGTAATGTGCCAGTGATCATGCAAAAAGGCATCGCCAAAATGCTTGATGTCAACGAGCAAGACTTTATCTTACAAGTGGCAGGTTTGAACCACTTCATTTTTGCTCGTCAGGTGCTGCTTAACGGTCAAGACAAACTGGAAGACATTGTTGATGAGATGCTGTCAGGTAATGATACGCTTGTTCCAGCGAACATACCGGCATTCGAATGGCCAGAAAAGCTGTTGCGTAACATGGGGATGATTCCATGTGCTTACTTGCGCTACTACTACACCAGCCAAGATATCATGCAACAAGAAATCCAAGAGGCAGATGGTGAAGGTACACGTGGCGAAGTGGTTAAGGCAATGGAAGAGCGTTTATTCAATATCTACGCTAATCCAGATCTTAACGAGAAGCCAAAAGAGCTAGAAAAACGGGGCGGTCAGTACTACTCAGAAGCAGCTTGTGAACTAATGAGTTCTATTCACAACGACAAACGTACTATCATGCACGTTAATACACGAAACAATGGCGCAATTGCAGGTCTTCCAGATGACTGCGCGGTTGAAGTAAGCAGCATGATCACTAAATCTGGCCCAGTGCCATTGAACGTTGCACCGTTCCCTTCAGATACATTGCGTCTGATTCAAACAATGAAAGATTTTGAATCGCTAACGGTTGAAGCAGCAGTAACAGGTGATCGTAATGCAGCACATCGAGCGCTAATTCTGAACCCATTGGTCACGACAGGCAGTATTTTAGAAGAAGCATTAAATGAAACCATTAACGCAAACTTAGGGTTTATGCCTCAGTTCAGTTAATCAATTACCTATCTATAGATTAGGGGCTGTGTTATTGAACAGCCCCTTCTTTACTTTCATTAACTCGCTGTTAATCTAACAGGGAGCCTTACCTTGTATTCATAGGTATTTATTGCGTGCTTTTTTCTTACCGCTACCTGCTGGTTTTGCCATTGGTTTATTTGCGGCTAAAAGCTCTTCACTAATAACGTCGTCGACTTCAAAACCTTCAACTTGCTCACGTTCAAGTCGGATCTTATTCTTCTTTTCGATGACTTTGAAGTGATGATAATCTTCATAATCGATTAGTGATAATGCTAAGCCCACTTCACCCGCACGGCCACTTCGACCAATACGGTGCATGTAGTCTGCTGGACTTCTTGGTAAATCAAAATTGATCACCACTGGCAATTTTTCGATATCTAAACCACGGGCAGCAATATCCGTGGCAATTAACACTTCAATTTCGCCCGATTTAAATGCCTCAAGTACACGGCTACGAGCACCCTGCCCTTTGTCGCCATGGAACACTTCAGCATTAATGCCACGTTTGTGAAGCTTATCCGCTAAGTGTTCACAGCTTTTTTTAGCATTAACGAAGATCAGTGCTTGTCGCCATTGGTTTTGATTAATCAAATGCGCTAATACAGCTGTTTTTTCACCTTTGTTAACAGTGAAAACGCGCTGTACTAAAGTACTCGCATCAGCACTTTGCAGTTGAATTTCAACAGGATCGTTAAGTAATTCTTGAGTTAACGTCTGAACTTTTTCAGGGAAGGTCGCAGAGAACAATAGCGTCTGCTTTTTCTTTGGCAATAATGCCAACAGCTCAGATAGCTCTTCAGTAAAGCCTAGGCTTAACATACGATCGGCTTCATCAAGCACTAAGGTTTTAACCCTATCGAGCTTAATAGCATTACTTGAAATTAAGTCGAGTAATCGGCCAGGCGTTGCCACCAAAATATCAGTACCACCGCGCAGGGCGAGCATTTGAGTATTCGCTGACACACCACCAAAAACAGCAACCGTTTTAATTGCGCCGTTAAAATGTACCGCATAAGATTTAATGCTGTCTGCAACTTGCTTCGCTAGTTCACGAGTAGGGACTAAAATCAGCCCAGTAACATAGTTACCTTTACCAGTTTTGTTACTCTGTGTGTTGTCCGCATATAAGTGCTGCAACATAGGCAGTGCAAAGCTAGCCGTTTTACCCGAACCGGTATTCGCCCCAGCAATTAAATCACGCCCTTCTAATACACTTGGGATAGCTTGCGCTTGAATGGGCGTTGGCTGTTGATATTCCAGCTCAGTTAATCGAGCTAACAAGGGTGGAATAAGGCCAAGTTCTGTAAAGTTGGCAGGCGTTGTGACAGTGGTCATTAATATAAAAGGCTCAAAGCTAAAAAGTAATCCGCTATTTTAGCGTATTTATGCCTGTTAAGTTAGTGAATTCGGTCGAACGCTCCGGAATGTCATTCCACCCGTATAGTTCGAATTTAACTGGGTATGGGTATGGGTACATATCCCTACTAAATCGAATTCATATTACTATCAGCAAGAATAATAGCCGTAACAAGCTTTTGCCCATCAACATGTTTGAACGCTTCGCTTAAAACAAAACTTGATTGCTTTGCGTTTTAAGTCGCATTTTTTTCAGAAAATCACTTCTATACTGAGGGTAATCCGACTGAAGAGGTAATGCCTATGCTAAATGAAAATCATGCCTTCATCTTAGATTTCCCAGATCTTAAACTAGACATTGTTCAACTCAACCACGACGACCCAACATTTAAAGCCGATCTTCAGCAGTATCATGAGCTTGATTATGATATCCGCCAGCTGGAGATCTCAGGCAGCCCTATTGATGATGACAGCATGCATAACCTGAAGCTTCAGCGTATGACATTAAAAGACATGCTATATAAGCAGCTAACCAAGCATCATGAGCAGGCAAGTAACTAACTCATCTGAACATATAAAGCCTATATAAAGCACTTGTGCCGTTGCAACGACAAACGTTGCAACGCCTAAAGCACCGCAACTCTTCGGCGACGCCCTCGCCCATGCATCCTCCCCCTGTAATAGCATGTAATAACGCCACTGAATGCTTGAAGCTATGATTTTTATCAGAGCCTTAAGCACCACGGACTAATGCAGTCCAAGGCACTAAGCATTCATTTATGGAGAATTAAAATGTTTAGTTCGTTATTGAATAGTATTCAGGGAATTAATAGTAAATCTGTAAACAGCTCTGAGGCAACTATAGAAGAAGTTCTTAAAAGCCTCCCCGCTGATTTAAAACAAAATGAAGAATATTTCATCAATGTGATCGCTCGTTCGATCGAATTTCTAAAGTCAGAAACTGAAGAGCTAACTCTGCCAACCATTAACTTAAACCTATCGAAAGAAAACGCCTTACCGCAGTTTATGTGGGGCTTGCTGTGGGACGAATGGGAAAAAACACCGCAAGATGGCACAACTATTTTTTTGCAAGACTATGCTGAACGCGGTGAGAACAATCGCAAAAAGAAAGCCTATTTTTCTGCCTTAACTCCAGATTTATTTAATGACGCTTATCGCGATAAAGTTAGCTGCTTTTTCGAACAACTACTTGATAAAGACAATATCGATAAACCTATTATGTCCAATTATCAAAATAGTTATCTTGACCTTTTTTGGTCTTTGCATCTGGATGTAATGCCGAGTGATATCCCCGATTATGCCAAAGGTGTCGGCCTAAATTTCATGAACTGTCTGGCACTAGTGACGCCTCTCGTGCCATTGAGTGAAGACAATGCAATAGAACGTATGCATTCCTACTATAAAAGTTATATGTACGTCCGTGAAAACCGCAGCAAGTTAGACAGCTGGATCAAACCTCATGTAGACACCATTGTCGCCAACCCTGATAGATATACGAATACTTTTGTCCACTATTGGGATATCAACGGTGATAAGAGCATGGCCGGTGGGCACTTTGAGAAAAACGACATCGTGTTTGAGTGCTTCCACAATTTTCTTGCGCTTAGCCAGTGGGGCAACGTTATCTATAACATTATGGATTTATTAAGAGAAGATAATAACGAACCACAGGCCCTCCAAATTCAGGCGTATCATCAGGAATTGATGAGTGGGGACTATAATGCTAAAGATGGCGACTTTACCAAGCTAGACTATTTTGTGTTTGAGTTACTACGGGTCATTATGCCAAATGATGGCAGCATTTCTCGCGTAAAGTACGATGGAAAAATCAATCAATTCACCGATACCTTAAATATTCATAACCACATCACAATAGGCAATAGTCCTTTGCACTGGTCAGATACCGAGCTAGTTGACCATAAAGACGTCGCCCCGTTTAATCCTGATCGTTATTTAGATGTACCACGCAGCAATACCATCGACAACGATGCATTAAAACAAGTTGCTGGCTTAGCTCGCTGTCCATTTGACCATAACAAGGTCAAGTTAGCAGACGGCCGTACTATCGAAAACAATGCCTATGGCACGACATATAGCAGCCATTCTGCGGGGCAATGCCCAGTTGTTGAAACAGCAGGTTATTCACCGTTCGGCTTTGGCTACCGCCGCTGCCCTGGGGAGTTATTTACCGTAGATATATTCAAGACTTTCCTTATTACTGCATGGGAAAACAATATAGGTTTTAAATTAAATGAAGACACCACTCATGAACCGATAGCAGTCGCTCCAGCTACGTTTGTACCTGACAACATTACTTTCATTGTTAAATCTTAACTGGCTTTACAGTGAGCACTTAGATGCCGCCCCTAACTTACATATATTAAGGAATTAACTATGCCTCATTTTACCAAGGAAGAATTAGGACATTGCAAAGCTCTTCCCGAAACAGCAAAAACTGTTGTCGTCGGCGCTGGAATGTCTGGCCTATACAGCACTTGGCGCTTACTTAATGAAACTGATGACAACCAAGATATGGTTATTCTAGAGCGTAGTAGTCGGACAGGTGGTCGCTTGGATTCCGACTTAATTAAGTTCAATGATGGCAGTGTCGTTAAAGAAGAAGAAGGTGGTATGCGTTTCTTATTTGAAGGCATGGACAATCTAATGGCGCTCTTTTTAACCTTAGACCTTGCTGACCAAATAGTACCATTCCCTATGAATAGTGGTGGAAATAACCGCCTCTGTTTTCGTGATCAAAGTTTTGATAATAGTGAAGCTGTAAAAGATAACTATGCCATCTGGAGTGATCTGTACAACCTTGCACCAGCAGAGCGTGGAGTGAACCCAAAAGATATCGTCAATACCGTTTTTAATCGTATTTTACAGGCAAATCCAGAGTTTAAAGCGCGCCCTGAAAACCTCGGCCCTGAGTTTTGGCAGCAATTTCGTCTAGACTGCCAATGGAATGGTGTGCCATTGAATGAGTGGTCACTATGGGACCTATTCACCGAGATGGGTTACTCAAACGAATGTATTACAATGCTATATCGGCTGTTAGGTTTCAATGGTACTTTCTTGTCAAAAATGAACGCAGGTGTCGCATACCAATTATTGGAAGATTTCCCCGCGGATGTTAAATTTAAAACATTCAAAGAAGGTTTCAGTACATTGCCAAATAAACTGGTAAAGGAAATTGGCCCTGAGCGTATCTTCTTACAAACTTCCGTTGAAAATATCGATAAACAAGAAGGCGATACTCATTTCACTATTACCTGTCACCAAACTGATGCACAGGGAAACATAGAAGTGAAAACTATACGCGCAGAGAAAGTTATTCTAGGTTTACCGCGCTTAGCTTTGGAAAAACTTTTTGTTAAGTCCAATGCATTTAACCGACTAGCCCCAGAGAAATCACAAAAACTCTGGGATACCCTGCAAACAGCCACGAACCAACCGCTGCTAAAAATAAACTTGTACTACGAGAATGCCTGGTGGGGAACAGGGATCACAGATCGGCCTTCCGTTGAATTTGGACCTAACTTTTCTGACTTACCAACTGGCACTGTCTACCCATTTTATACCATCAGTAACGAAGTCGCGGCGGGCTTAGAGTACAGTGAACGCGAGAGTGACCCTACGCCAACAGTACAGAAAAAGCTAAATGAGATCAGTGACAGTAAATTTAAAAAGCCTGCTGCACTAACGATCTACTGTGACTATTTAAATATTAACTTCTGGAGTGGTTTACAAAGTAATGGCGCGCTATTCAACTCACCGATGCAAGAGCAATGTAGCGCTAAGGTACCACAAACCACCTTCCCTGCATCTCAGGCAGTGGTGCGTGAAGCCACTAAGTTTTTCAAGAAAATCTTCAATAGTCATTATGTTCCAGAGCCTGTGATGACCAGTGCGAGGATCTGGGAAGGGAACGTCGAATTTGAGACTAAGCCCAGCCAGCAATTTGGATACGGAGTACATCAATGGGCAATAGGTGCGGATGATCGCCAAGTAATGGAAGACTTGGTTGAACCAATCGAAAACCTCTATACCTGTGGGGAAGCGTTCTCGGATTATCAAGGTTGGGTGGAAGGTGCATTACGTTCAACCAATTTGGTTTTACAAAAAGGGTTTGGTTTGACTTCTATCAGCCAAGTATACAGTGATAAACATGAAAACCAGTCTCCATCGGAGGCCATTTCCAAAATCTATGATAAGAATGTTACAGCTATGATCCAAGAGTATATTGATCCAAACTATCAACCAGATCAAACAGGGAAACCGAAAGTCAAGAGAGCTTTCAACAGCTGCATTGGCGTAGACTTGAAATATTCACGCTAATTCTTTCTATTTTCGAAACTGAAAACTAGAAGAACTCCGTGGTCATAGATGGTTTGCCTCATCAACACCGACTAAAGTTTGTGTTATGTATAGTGAAAGAGGCAAACCATTACGGCTGCGATRGGAACTAAAATTAGTCGGCGGGATCTCATGTCTGCCCCCATAACAACATCAGGCTCTCTTTATCACCCAAATCTTCCTTTATCTTCTGTTGGTAAAACTCAAGTTGCTGAAAACTTTGATCAGTGATCCCCCACTGCCGATATTCGTTATGCGTTAATTGAAAAAGATCCGCGACTGAATGACATCTTGCTAAGCCTTGGTTATCAAACAATGCTGCTATCGAAATTAATAAAGCGAAATAGTCATGTTCACGCTTGGCAACCAGAGCCGCTTGTGGGTAACGAAATGATGGGCTGAATTGGCTAAATCCTCTTTCTTGCCATTGTTCATTAACACGCCGCATATTTGAAAAGTCGATTAACGTTGCCTGACTTCCCTCCATGAAGATGATATTACCCGGTTTAATATCGCCATGTATCAGCCCTTCACGATGGAATAGTTCTAAATTATTTAAAGCGGACTCTAGGTATTTAGCCAGTGCTAGCCGATAGTGCTGCTTACTTTGATGCTCATCGAACCAATTAGATGCTGAACGCCCCGGTATAAAACTCGTCGTTAAAACGCATCTGTTCGCATTTTTATAAAATGATAGGCATTCTGGTATGTGTGCATTGATGTATTTTAACCGATTTAACCAGTGTGCCTCCCTTTGTAACGCGTAAGCACTTTCTAAGGTTTCACCAAACTTCACTCGGTATGACTGCTGCTTACCCTCGACAAGCAAGCAACATCGACCAATTAACGTTCGTCGACCTTCCGGTAGTATTTCCTCAAGCCATGCAGGATAAAGACTGTCACTCATAATTTTTCCGGTAACTCTAACCCTTGGAAAAACCGCGGCGAGAATGGTTGCTCTCGCCCGTTCGACTTCACGATAAGATTGACGTAATTGTTATCCGCCAAATATTGCCAAGCTAAGTTGTCCGTCCCGACAATATTCGAACCTTGCATCTTATCCGCTACTCTGAACCATCCCCATTCACCAGCAAGTTTCTCTCGTGTACCTGCCCCGTTATTATCACGGGTGACAATAGAGATATCACTGATGCCATTACTCACTATCGGCCAACTTTGTTTACGCCACAATAATGGCCCGTTTTTATACTCAAACAATCTATTACCCGATTCGATTGAAAAACGGGTTAATGACGGCGACATACGATCTGCTTTTAACAAAAACTCAAAACCAACTTTATCGTTAGAAAAAATGCCACGCTGTAGCCGTTGGACTGTTGCCTCCAAAGAGCGATACTGATTAGAGACAATCATATTTTGGTGGGGAATAAAGCCGCGTATTACCGTTTCGCCAAAGCCACCGGAATCAAAGTAACCATCATATTTTTGTACAAAGTTGTCGAACAACCCACCCCGCTTAAAGAAATCTTCGAAGTCGCTAATTGAAGTATCAAACATCGACTGTTTATCAAATGGGTAACGTCCTTTGAAACGCTTGTTGTAGAACCGATAGATGCTATCCCAATCTTCATTGATATAAGTTCGTGAAGCACTCAAAGCCAGCTCATTAATCATCAACGCCTGCCCTCTCATTAGAATAGGGAGGATAGGATCATCATAGTTATTAGATAGCTTATACAAATGCGCGATTGGCGTACTGGTATCTGCATTTTTAAGCTGTTCTAGGTAATATTCACCACGGCTTCGCACTTCCTTTGAATTTTCTATCCATTCAAGTGATAGCCGTAACTGTTTTAATGCTACGGCTAACTTACTTTGGCCTGTATCACTCGCAGCAAGCAATTGGTGAATATTTAAAAATGGCATGGCTATCGAGTTCGCGACACGTTCAATAGTGTCACTACGTAACGCATTGGGATTTTCTCCACCCTCTGCCTTTTTCTCTGATATTGAATCTGCTCTATTGGCAAGGCGTGTATGGGTATCAATAAGTCGATAGAGTTGCGCCAAGGGTGAATAAAGTGGATCGGTAGCCACTTCAAGCTGAATGGTAGTCTCTCCCCAAGTCGTTACCTCAGCCCAAACCACATTGGCTGTTAATGACTTCCAGAATTTCACATAATCATTAATATAGCGCTCGCGTAACTGACGATTAATACGGTTCATTTCTGCTTCACCGCTAATACGCCCCATTACACCTTCATAAGCTTGAGTCGCCTCAGACGCCAACTGCAAGCCTGTCTCATTGGTCAGTTCATCAAAACCTTCACGCGTAAACACATAAGGCACAAGGTAGCCACTAAAACCAGACGTGAAGGTAAATATTGATTTATATGCTGGAGAGAGTTGTTTACGTATATCAATCCGGCGAGAGAAGTTAGGGTGCTGCATTATGTGTTGATACAACAGCTCACTCATGTCATTTAAAGAAAGTGAAGCTCTCACTAATGCTAACAGCTCCGCATCTGATTGCGGAGGGACTGCACCACTATTTAAAGCATCCATCGCAAGTGATTCAAAATGCTCAAGAAGAACGGCATCACCTTCACCTTCTTCTTTCAACGCCGCGATATAATAGTTAACCAAAGCGCCGACATCTCGTCTGTTCGGGTTATACAAAAGCTGGTGATAATTGAGCAACTCAAGTGTTTTCACTTTATCGTCTAGCGAGTTATAAACGAACATATCCTTTAAGATATAGTCTCTCATTATTGTTAAAAGCACAGAATTCAGCTCTTGATAATACGCACTTTCAACATATGTTTTTATGCTCGAGTCTGGTAACCATTCTGATAAGTCATACCATGGTGTTTCATCTTTTTGATAGAGCAGATTAATTGCACGTAGCTCTGATAAGCTAAAAACTGGCGAAGAAAGATCGTCGGGCACAATCACATTGTTTTTTAAGTTCTCTTTATAACGCTCAAGCATTACAAGCGCTTTATTATCCATTTTTTGCTGACTTTCATAACTTGCTTGCAGTAACAAAACGAAAAATGAAAGTACTAAAGCCAAGCAAGCCAAAATAGCAATTCGAGAGAAACGATAACGCCACTCTTTGGCACGATAGACGCCCACCAAGTTAGCTTCATTAATAATACAGCTACGAAACAGTTTTTTGCTGAATAAGCTTAAGCTGGTTTCTATCGCTGGATCAGACGCGAGGCTATCAAAGCCCAGCTCTGCTGCATTCATAAAAGTCAGTATATCTGTCGCGGTAGACTCACCACCCGCGTTCAATAAGAAGTAACCTCTAAAATGTAAGGCAACATCATCAAATTGGTGCTGGTTAAACGTCGCTGCCAAAAAATCTTCAATATCAAACCGAAGCGCTGATAGCTGGAAAATACCTGATACCGTGGATTCACGATAATCATCATTAAGCTGCTGTTTCAACGCTTCACTCATGGTCACTGACAACCGCTGGATCAAGTCATCAAACGAGGTATCAAACCAGCCTTTATCGTAGCCACTCCCTTGTATTGCTGGCCTTAGTGCGCCAAAGGGTTGTTCTCGGTCGACTTCACTCAGTGTTGAAAAAAGCTCACAACAATCCTTTATGCCAGCCAGATGAGTAAATATACAGTAGGTGGGAATAGACAAACCAGTACGGCTATTAAAGTCAGCTAAATAGCCTCTGTATTTCAAACTTGTTTCATTTACCGCAATTTCATCACTTTGTGCGAGTGTCTTAAGATTTAATGTACATAAGACCCCATTAATAGCTTGGCGCTCCCTCTTCTTCATGACTAAATCGAAAAGAGTCGCAATGCTTTCTTTAACGGTTTCCTGAGGATGGCTCAAATCTATTGATATCAAAACGGCATTATCAGAGCCCCAGAAATGCACAGGGCTTAAAGTATCATCCGACACCTCAGATGATTCAACGGCTTCAAAGCCAACCTGACGAAGGAAGGTCGTATCCTCATTCAGGTTATTAGTTAAATGAATATACCAAGGTATTTGGTATGGGTTCGCGTTCAAGCCCGAATGATTTTTCCATATGACTGAAAACCGACTTTTTATCGCTTGAGCCTGCCGTTGTTGCCGCTTGACGTTATCTTCATCGACAACTGGTTTAGGGCGACGTAAAAAATAGAACATCCCCCCTCCCACCAGCGCCATTTCGAGCACAATCGCAATAACTTCCAAGATCAGCAACCATTGAGGTGTGAAGCTATACCAGCCCAATGACCACAAGGCGACGCATGTTATGCCAGCAGTAGCTAATGCCAGCAACGATGAAAATATAATAGCTTTGCTTTTTCCCATCACATTACCTACTAACGCTTCTCACTAAAAATGAACGCATCTTCTATTCCTTGCTGCTTTGCGGTCGCAAGAGTCTGAATCGCCACTTCCTTATTTTGGGCGAAACTCAGTAGTCGATACTTCCCTCCCCACTCTCCGATTGAGGTATTGGGGATCGCCTTTTCATATTGTGATTGAAACCTCTCAACATTCTGCCGTGTATTAAACGTGGCAAGCTGTACCGCCCATACTTGCGAGCCCACGGTAATTTCTTCAGGGATTGAGACTATTATTGCTGGTTGTAAACCCGCTGAACGACCCATATCAGCAGGTGTGCTCGTATAGATGTATTCATTGTCCTGAGCACTTTCTATCCGATAGAAATCATCAGTAAAATCAGTTAACTGAGTAAACGGCATCGCTTTTTGTGGCGCAATACTCTCATACCAATAGTGCAACCCACCCCATAGACAGCAGATCAGAACAATAAACGTCACGATAAATCGACTTATTTTTATCGGCTTTTTCGGCCGCTGACTTTGTCCTGCTTGCTCAGTATCTGTAGTAATTGGGGCAACTCTATCAGACTGTGTATACAATCGTTTCTTTGCAAATACGGCTTCTTCCAATCGGTTAAGGATAGTATTTAGCTGCTCGCGGCCATCAACTCTGAACCGACCTTTAAAGCCAACTTTTAATAGAATAAAAATAAGCTCTAGCAAATCCACCAGCAAAACAGGCTGCAGTAATGCTCTTTCTGCCACAATATAAAACTGCTCACCGCCATTTTTGATCCCAAAGAGCTCGCTGACTAAACTCTGGTTTTCCCAGCCAGCAGCTTCTCCCCATGGCGAGTGAACAATTTGCTCGTCCAACATTGCAGCAAACATAAAGCACGTTTTATCCGCTACTGATGGTGGATATTCCAATTTGGCAATTTTATATTTAAGTTCCGTAATGGCTTGTTTTAGCTCAGCTCTAAATGCAAATAGATCCTCGGGGCATTGCATGCGTTTTACACTGACTGCAAAAGAGAGCAAGTCCGAGCTTTCGTTTAATAATCGATTCTCAAAAGGCTGTCCATTTTGCTGTGCCAACATATAACGCGCTTTGTTCTTCAACACATTTGCATGTGATAAGGGTATCCCCTGCGTACCCGGTTTACTTTTAGTCTCTGGGCGAACAGCTGCAAGCGTAATTGTTTCTTCATCAAACAAATCATTCATAATTTAACCCAACGCGTAGAGTTTGATCTGCAGTTCGGGAATTCGACTATCTACATGCAGCGCTATCGGCTCTCGATTCGTTTTAAGCTGCTGCCAATACTCATGCGATGGATCGATATCGAAATAGGCAACATCGGCTTGCGCCTTCAGCTCTGTTGGTGCAACAGGAAGTGCATTGACGTTTACACCTGATTGGCCATTGCGTACCAGTTCCACTATTTGGCTTAAACCGCTTAACGTGCAGCAACTCGGAAAGGTTTGTACCAACTCACCCGTCCCAACGGATGACTGTACCGATAAGACAAAGCGCTTCCCTTCTAGCTGATTAATATTTGGAATTGAAAGCCTTAGCAAACGGCGTTTATTGAAAAGTGTTGTATCCCAATCAAACTCTGTTACATTGTCACTTTGAACCATTGAAAGCTTTTCTCTAAGTTCAGCGAATAGCCCCGAGAAGACATTGGCCAAATTTTCCCTCGATAACATTTTTGGCGGTTCTGCTATCGCGGGAGCGAAACTATCCAATTCCGCAGAGAAAGCAACAAGCCCTTCATATAACACTTCAACCTGTGTTTCTGGCTGTTCCAATTTAAGGTGGAACCAAGGCAGCCAACGATTCAACGTTTGTAACCAAAGAAACTCCCTCATCAGACTCAAGTCACTCTTGGTTTTCTGACCTGCGCCAATACGCTGTACAACGTCTTTGGCTTTGACTTGACTAAGAATATACAACTCTTTAAACCGCTCTCTCAGCAAAGGCGAGGCACCGTACTGCAGACAGGTGGGAATAAAACTTTTATCGAGCAATACCTCACCGTCATCTTTACGCTCAAGGATTTTGGCAATAGGTAGCAAAGTAAGCCCTGTGACATCATCACCTTCAATAACAAGACGGATATTCGGCTCAGCAAGTTGCGCATCTATCGCACTTTGTCCCGAATCACTAACATCAAATAAGTTGCTATGTGAAACGGCATACCTGCGTAGTTCGGAAGCTTCACCGTATTCATTTTCTCCATCGACGGAGAGCGGTAACCCAAGATAAACCCGCTGGTTCAACGTACCTTCTGGCACTTCAAGAAGAAGTTCTTTTGTATAATCAAACAGCGTACCATCAGGAAAAATCCCGCAGCATTTCACCACGCCAAACTTGCCAAGTTTCAGATAGTTAGACTCAATGTCCAATATCGACACTCCAAAGCGTTGACCGCTAGAGGCTAATGACATGTATTTTTGAATATATTGATTAGTATGACGATCTTGTTGTTGAAAGTGCTGTGGGGCGATAAACATCCCCTCTTTCCATACCACTTTATTTTGACGTTTCAAAAGTAATACTCCTTAAAAAACATTCCACCAGGAATTCTCAACGGGTTGAGATACTTCCACCTTATTACTCGTGATACGTATAATGAGCGGATAATCTTCCGGTTTTTCCACTATTGCGGTATACGCTTTAGGGGTTGCCGATTCATAGTTTGCAAACTCAGCCAACACTGCAATGAACTTGGTTTGTTGTTGAACTTCTAATTGAAATGTTCTTTCTTCACCAGGGATAACAGGTTCAACAATTGTGGAGTCAATCAGTGAGTCAGACAAAACAGTTTTATCTGACTCATATAGCGTAATAAAATCTGATTTTTGAAAATTACCCGTGTCAGCTAGTTGGTATAAGCGGATAATAACAGGGCGTGACTGGCCATCTTCAAAAACATTGATATCTTCAGAAGCAGCTAGCTGGACTGAGATATCAAGTGTTGGCATAAATACCGTCTTATCATTCGAGCTGCACCCAAATAATAAGCTGAAGATAACTAACAATGCGCTATATATAATAG
>NZ_JAKJSJ010000071.1:0-32346 GCF_050336715.1 Photobacterium makurazakiensis | reverse complement strand
ATTAAATATATACAAATAATAATTCTCATAACCGCGAACTTTATCCCACAACATATTGAGCGAGCTTTGTCACCAAGTCACATTTTCTCTTTTTTAAAATCGAAATTTCACCTTTTCCTTAACTTCAATCGTGACAACTTTATCAAAAAAAGATATTCACCAGCACTGCAAAGAAAATCACCTTTTATTCCACCTGCTTCTTGTATAACTTTAACGCACCTCGAACATTATAGATCTAAGTACATGAAAAAGAAGAATTTTGCTATTGTAGCGTTCGCTATTGCGTTATCGTCCCAAGTACATGCTAACGATGAAAATCACCACCGTTTAGGCGTTGGATATAGCTCGACTGATGCTGAGGTAAAGGGGGTCAGCTTTGGTTATGGCGATGGTATCAAACTTGAATATGGATATGATTTAAACAGCTATTTTGGTGTTCATATCTCCTATGAGCAAAACAACGAAAGCATCTTAAGCGGAGAAACGATGAAGTTCGGTGGTGATCTCGGCTATACGTTCTACGGAGAAAATGTCTCGATAAAACCGTTCATTTCAGCCGGCTTCTACCTGTACGACGAGAATTTTTATGACGATGCTGGTATTTATTTCGGGGTGGGTGCACGAGCTACTTATAGAAATTTCTATGCCGACGTAAGACAAGAAATCTTTGATATGGAAGATCAGGGCGTTGACGTTGATATTGAGCAGTTCTCCTTCACCGTTGGGTTAAAGTTCTAACAAAAGTCATTAGTTAACAACCTCAGTGCGAGCCGGTTAACTCATTATTGGATAACTGGGTCGCTCTTTCAAACACAGCAACAATGTAATAAATTGCAACGAAATTAACAGTATGATGATTTTCTTCACATAATGCACAAGCAACTCTCCATATCATCATATATATACATTTTATTGACAGAAAACAAAGTTACCCAGTAGCACGTCATGAGAAAAATAGACAAAAGTCACCTACCTCTAAATAAGTAGGCGACCTATCTAAATACATGTGTCATTAATAACACAGAGAATGTCGTGCTATGAAAACCAAATTAAAACAGCTATTAGCACCAAAGTTTACTCGTCGGGAATTTGTTAAAACAAGTTCCGCGATAGGTGGACTTGCCGCTGTCGCTGGAACTATATCCCTACCCTTTAAATCAAGCTCCGCTGTTGCTTCCACACAAACAAGTACCGAAGAAAAAGTGGTATGGAGCGCCTGCACCGTAAACTGTGGTAGCCGTTGCCCATTGCGAATGCATGTCGCCGATGGTGAAATTAAATGGGTCGAAACCGATAACACCGGTGACGATACCTACGGTGATCACCAAGTACGTGCTTGTTTACGCGGACGCTCTATGCGCCGTCGCGTCTACAATCCAGATCGCCTGAAATACCCAATGAAACGTGTGGGTAAGCGTGGTGAAGGCAAATTTAAGCGCATTAGCTGGGATGAAGCCTTTGACGAAATCACCAACAACCTAACGCGTATCCGTAAAGAGTATGGCAGTGAAGCGGTGTACCTAAACTACGGTACAGGTACACTAGGTGGTACAGTGACCAAGTCATGGCCTCCGGGCTCAAGTTTACTTGCTCGCCTTATGAATCTAAGCGGTGGTTATCTAAACCACTACGGTACGTATTCAACAGCACAGATAGCAGCCAGCTTGCCTTACACCTATGGTAGCGGCGCGAATAATTCATTCTCAGATCTTGAGAATACTAAACTGATTGTCCAGTTTGGTAACAACCCAGCAGAAACCCGTATGTCTGGTGGTGGTCAAATTCACCACTTAACAGAAGCAAAACAGCGTTCAAACGCAAAAATGATCGTGATTGATCCGCGCTATACCGATACTGCTGGTGGCCGTGAAGATCAATGGATCCCAATTCGTCCAGGTACTGATGCCGCGCTTGTTGCTGGTATGGCGCATGTGATGATCACTGAAGATTTGGTTGATCAGCCATTTCTTGATAAATACTGTGTGGGCTATGACGAGAAGACCTTGCCAGCCTCTGCGCCAGCAAATTCTGACTACAAATCCTACATTCTAGGTCGTGACGCTGATAGCCTAGAAAAGACCCCTGCTTGGGCTGCTGATATTACAGGGATTCCCGCTGATATCATCATCAAACTAGCGCGAGAGATCGGTTCAACTAAGCCATGTGCTATTTTCCAAGGTTGGGGACCTCAGCGTCATGCCAACGGTGAACTCTCTGCCCGTGCGATTTCGATGCTATCGATTCTAACAGGTAATGTCGGTATTCCGGGTGGCGGTACAGGAGCGCGTGAAGGTAACACTTCTATTCCATTTGTTCGCTTCCCTATTCCTGAGAATCCCGTTAAAACAGCCATCTCATTCTTCTTATGGACCGATGCTATCTTCCGTGGCCCAGAGATGACGGCTAAAGCTGACGGTGTTCGCGGTAAAGACAAATTAGATGTACCAATTAAGTTTATCTGGAACTACGCAGGTAACAGCTTGGTAAACCAACACTCTGATATCAACCGTACTCATGAAATTCTGCAAGATGACAAAGCCTGTGAAATGATTGTGGTCATTGATAACCACATGACATCTTCTGCAAAGTACGCTGATATCATCCTGCCAGATCTTACGACCTCTGAGCAGTCCGACTTCTGTATGGATGGCGCTGCGGCAAACATGCCATATTTCATTTTCGCCAGCAAAGCTATTGAGCCAGTATTCGAAGCGCGTAGCATCTATGACATTTGTACAGAGGTTGCTAAACGTCTTGGTATAGAAAAAGAGTTTACTGAAGGTCGAGATCAAGAAGGTTGGCTACGTCACCTATATGCAGAAACCCGTAAGATTGATCCTGCTCTACCAAGCTTTGACGTGATGCGTGAACAAGGTATTTACAAGCGCAAGATGGAACATTTTGTTGCGCACGCCGATTTCCGTAAAGACCCAGACAACAACCCTCTTAATACACCGTCAGGTAAAGTTGAGATCTACTCTGAGCGTTTAGCAAATATTGCTGCCGAGTGGGAGCTTCCATCAGACGATGTAATTCACCCATTACCCGTTTATACCTCAACACATGATGGTTGGGACGATCCGAAACGCAGTAAATACCCGCTGCAATTAACGGGCTTCCACTATAAATCTCGTACTCACTCCACTTACGGCAACATCACCCAGATAATGGAAGCTGCACCTCAACAAGTGTGGATCAGCCCAATGGATGC
Organism: Photobacterium makurazakiensis; assembly: GCF_050336715.1. Classification (NCBI taxonomy): domain Bacteria; kingdom Pseudomonadati; phylum Pseudomonadota; class Gammaproteobacteria; order Vibrionales; family Vibrionaceae; genus Photobacterium; species Photobacterium makurazakiensis. The sequence continues at coordinate 29,135 of NZ_JAKJSJ010000071.1, read as the reverse complement.
CGAAGCGCGTGGGATCAAGAACGATGATCCTATCCGCATCTTCAACGAACGTGGTGAGACGCACCTAACAGCAAAAGTTACCCCTCGGATGATGCCAGGCGTCATGGCTGTCGGTGAAGGTGCTTGGTATGCACCAGACAAAAACGGGGTGGATCATGGTGGTAGCATGAACGTACTGACTACCCTACGCCCGAGCCCATTGGCAAAAGGTAATCCACAACATACCAATTTAGTCGACGTGCAGCTGGTGAAGAAGTCATAAGGTTTAGATCATGAAACAACTCGGATTTTATATTGATTCAAGCAAATGCACTGGCTGTAAAACGTGTCAGCTATCGTGCAAAGATAACAAAGATCTGGATATCGGCGTAAACTATCGCCGTGTCTATGAATATACAGGGGGTAACTGGGTGAAAGAAGGCGCGACGTTCCGTCAAGATGTCTTCTCTTATTACCTATCAATCGCGTGTAACCACTGTGATGAACCAGCCTGTGCCAAGGTATGTCCATCAGGAGCTATGCACAAACGTAAAGAAGACGGCTTAGTCATCGTAGACGAAGACAAGTGTATCGGTTGTCAGTACTGCTCAATGGCTTGCCCATACGGTGCGCCACAATACAATGCAGAAAAAGGCCACATGACTAAGTGTGACGGCTGTTACGAACGTGTCGGCCAAGGTCTCGAGCCAATTTGCGTGGGCTCTTGCCCGTTGCGTGCGCTTGAATTTGGCCCTATTAATGAGCTGCGAACAAAATATGGTTCCAATGCTGATGTGGCTCCATTACCATCATCGTTGAAAACTAAACCGAACATTGTGATTAAATCAAACCGCCACGCCCGCCCAACTGGCGACCGCAGCGGATTCCTAGCAAATCCGAAGGAGGTATAACATGGCTTGGCATGAATGGCCGTTAATTTTATTCACCGTCTTAGCTCAAACTGCAGTCGGGGCATTTATCCTACTGGGTGTGGTGATCCTAAGCGGCAAATTATGTTTCGGTGTTCGTGACCGACTGCATAAAGCCATGTTCTTTGTTTGGGTACTTATGGGGCTAGGCTTTGCGGCCTCAACACTTCATTTAGGCAGCCCGCTGCGTGCTTTTAATGCGCTGAATATGGTCGGAAGCTCTTGGTTATCGAATGAGATTTTTACCGGTAGCTTATTCTTTGCTTTAGGTGGTGGTTACTGGCTGTTGGAAGTGCTTGATAAAGGCCCAGAGAAAGTACGCAAGCTATTGTTACTTGCTGCGATGGTTGTTGGCGGTGGCTTCATGTTCTCGATGACTAAATTGTACTTGTTAGACACGGTTCCAACTTGGAACACCGTCTATACACCGATTGCATTCATGAGCACCATGGTGATTTCAGGTCTGATTTTCGGTCATCTACTTTTGACCAGTTCACAGCATAAAATGGCAGGCTTAGACCGAGCTTTACCTTTTGTTGGGTCATTAGCGGTTATGCTAAGCCTAATGGCGTTGGTTAGCCAAATGATCGGTCTTAATGAGATACAGACTTCTGTTACCACAGCAGCAGAGCTGATCCCTAATCTGGCACAGCTACAGATCATTCGTGTCGGCCTATTGCTGGCTGCACTGGCTGTATGGTTTATTCCTAATTTAATGAATAGCCGCCCAGGCGTGCCTGTTATGGCACTGAGCTTTGCGCTTATCCTACTATCAGAGCTTATTGGCCGCGGCGTGTTCTATGGCCTACACATGACTGTTGGAATTTAATGCCTATCCTTCGGTATTGTTAGCATAAGCTTTGCCGAAAATGAGCCAGAAGGGGAAAATGACAATGTCATTTTCCCCTTCTTCTAGCTATTGCTCTGGAACATGCAGCCTTGTGTTAACGTCGTAAAGCGCGTTCAATATCTTTTTCTATTGCGGCAGGTGTTTTAGTTGGCGCATAACGTTTCACAGGTTTACCATCTCGGCCAATTAGAAACTTTGTAAAATTCCACTTCACCTTTTGACCAATTAAGCCCGGTAATGATTTTTTTAGATATTGGAAGACTTCATGAGTATCAGGGCCATTAACATCCACCTTCCCAAACATTGGGAAGCTGACACCATAATTAATCTGGCACGCTTGGGCAATATCGCTATTCTCACCAGGTTCCTGACCACCAAATTGATTACAAGGAAAGCCTAAAATAATCAGCCCTTGCTCTTCATATTTCGCATACAAATCCTGCAAGCCTTGATATTGCGGCGTAAAACTACATTCGCTCGCAGTATTAACCACCAGCACCACCTTACCTTCATACTCTTGCATCGAAACTTGTTCGCCGCTGATACGATTAGCAGACAATTCGTAAAAACCAGACATACCTTTTCCCTTCATTTGTCGTTATTCGCCAGTGTATGCGAATGAATTAGAAAGAGAGTTCTAATTCATTCGTCAATAGCCCATAACAATGGCTATTGATTAAGGTTACTTCGATATATGAATTACGTATACTCTTCCTAACTGCTTTCGATTATCGACTTATTCATGAAAACGCTTGAAGACACGCTGAACCTACTTGGCCTTGACCAACTTCCTCTCAATACCGACGAACGTGATTATGCGACTCAGTTTATTGCGCATCGCTCAGCATTTTTTACCCGAGTATGCCAACAAAAGTCCGATAAGCCCCAGCATGATCTTGCCCTTGGTTTACTGACGCAGTCTGTGCAAATTGCTACAGAAGAGTTCAATGCGACCAAAGATAAAATCACCGATATGAACCAGCTCTTTAGTGAATCTGTTGGCAAAGAGCATGCGGATAAATTTAAAACCATGAACGCCCTAGAACTGTCTGCTATTGCGAAGCTGTGGTTTTTAGTACAAGGGTATTGTGGTATTGACGTGAGCTACACGAACGAGCAAGCAGTAGAGCTGAGTAATACATTGCTAGCTAATACAGATGACATGCAATTCCATACTCAGCGTCAAGCCTTCATGCAAGCTTATTACACGGGTATTGAGTTCAATCACAAAAATAAGCCCAAGTCGGATTTTTTATTAACAATCAAAAATGCATTGAGACGTCTATTTCCGTAAGCATTTCACCTTTCCAGTGCCTTAATACTGTGACTAATTTGATAATTTCGAACGTCAAGCCCTTACATTAAAAAGGGTTAATGGCCAAATTTATGAAAAAAACGTATTGAGCAAAAAATAATCTTATTGACAAGCTTTTGAGCAGAAAGCAATTTAACAAAAGCGCATACAACTTTTACAAAATCGATCGTTGTGTGTTTTTTAAACAGTCGATATTATGCATGCACTTCAAATATGTTGTTCCTTAATTATTTTTCTACGCCTATCAAGGATTTGATAGGCGTTTTTTTTATCTTCATTTCTCCTCCTGCCAAGCCAAGAATAAACTAAATCACAGGCTTAAATTGAATCGCTAAGTAATGCTGAAGACGCTCATGAAGTACTGATTTTTCAGCATCACTAATAAAACTTGCCTCTATAGCATGCTCTGTAAACAGTGCAACTGTCTGCTTTGACAAATTGAATGTCGTGGCAATGGCCATAAAATTCGCATTCATATACCCCCCAAAATAAGCAGGGTCGTCTGAATTAATGGTTACACGTACACCCTGCTCAAGCAGTTGGACAATGTTATGTTCTGACATGTCAGCAAAAACTTTGAGTTTCGTATTCGATAAGGGGCAAACTGTTAACGGCATTTTTGATTGAATGAGTTGTCGAACCAACTGAGCGTCTTCAGTACATCGTACCCCGTGATCAACCCGTGAGACATGCAACAGCTCAATCGCTTTGACAATGTTATTTGCAGGCCCTTCTTCCCCTGCATGCGCCACAGTTAAAAAACCCACTTCACGCGCCATCTTAAATACACGCTGAAACTTCTCAGGTGGGTGCCCTTGTTCAGACGAATCGAGCCCAACAGCAATGATCTTGTCTTTATGAGGCAATGCTTGCCGCAGGGTATCAATCGCCGCGTCTTCACTGAGGTGACGCAGAAAACACATGATCAACTGGCTAGAAATACCAAGCTGTTCTCGGCCATCAATAAGCGCACGATCAATACCGTTGATCACTGTATCGAAGCTAACACCAGACTGAGTATGGGTTTGAGGGTCAAAGAAAATTTCAGTGTGAATAACGTGTTCTTCTTTACAGCGAAGAAGGTAGGCATAAGTTAAGTCGTAAAAATCCTGCTCAGTCTTTAAAACTTGTGCACCTTGATAATAAAGATCAAGAAATGATTGTAAGTCATCAAATTCATAGGCCAGCTTTACCGCTTCTACTGAGTCATACGGTAATGCGATCCCATTCTTTTTCGCGAGAGTAAACATGAGTTCGGGCTCAAGTGTCCCCTCTATATGCACATGCAATTCAACTTTAGGTAATCCGCTCACAAATCCTTTCATCGCTCACCACCTTCTAACAGTTATGTTATGAATGAGTGTAGCTTATTGAACTCATTGAGCGGAAAGGCATAACCTAGAGGCATCGATAGATTAGTGCTTATCCCACTGCCCTTTCATCATCCATGCTCCGAACAGTGAAAGAATAAGCCCTATTGTCGCAATGAGCTGATACTTGTTTTTGATATCAACAACGGCATAAATGCTCTCCTGCCCAGTAATGGCAAGTAACCCTCCGATATCGTGAGTAACCTGAGATTGACCAAGAAAACCACTAATTGCGATACCGCCCCACAACAAAGAAACGCAGCCTAGCATCAATGATATATAGCCCCAAGTACGTTTAGTATCCATTGCCTAACCCTCATCAAATTAGTCTTGAGGTTTAGTTATAATAAGTAAAATATTGGGTTTCAAAGATAATTGATAAAAATATGATCACTTACTGACATCTATATAACTATTCTACCAAGGTATTTGATTTTGCAGACTTTATTTGAAGTGAGCCGAGAAAAAACATGTAGGAAAAACGGTAGCCTCAAGATAGACGCTTCAAAAAATCTTAGCGTACAAGCGATTGCCTTGAGGCTATGAAAGCATGTTTCTGTAACAGCGTTACTGCGTTACTGCGTTACTGCGTTAAATCATCATCAATCCAGTACTTGGAACCCGATATATTAGCATCAAGCAATAAACCTTTTTCACCAATTTGGTAAATGGCCATACCGCCATTGTACTTAGCCGTCAGCTCTGCACTCTCTGTACCTGCAACAGCACCAGCTTCAGAAGTGGCTTCCCAGCCATCTTTAACAAAGCCGTCAAAGGTTTCTTGATCTTCAAACAGAATCACTTGCTGGTAGAACTTGCCACCAAAACCCGCGGCTAAACCTGCGCCAAACATCTTCATGTAAGTACGCTGATCGTTTTGACGGTTAACCGCCACACCAGCACCTTGATTAGTATGCAGCATGAGCGAGAACTTACGAGAGTCAAATACCGCGTAGCCGTATGCACTATCAAACAATAGCTTGGCTGATGGTTGCTCATTAAACAGCCTTACCAGTGCGGTATCGGCCATGGTATCGAGTGCAAGCCTTGCTTCCTCTGCCGTTTCGGGCTCTAGCATTTCGTCGAGTTTAGCATCAGCAGCATCTAGCCATTCTTTACTGGTCTCGATAGATGCATCAGTCCATTCACCAGCGGTGTTATAAGCATCTTCTCCCCACTCAGAGACTGAATCCCATGTCTCTTTAGAGAAATCAGACACGCTATCCCACGCTTCCTTCGATCCTTTTCCTACCTCATCGCCAAGCTTCGAAGCAGCATCTTTTATCTCATCCCACCCCGCATGTACCGGAGCGGTAACAAGTGACAATGCAATCACTAGTGTTCTTAACTTCATTTGATATCTCCTCGTACACCATCAAACCGAGCCCGCCATCGAAGCTTAAACTAGCAATACAGGCTTTTCTGCTTGTTATTAATAATGAAGAATACTATAAAAAATGGCCTTTCGTTAAGGTCATAAAATCTGAAGTAAGGCCAATGAATCATTAAGCGCATCCGATCTTTGATCAACCTTATCAAAAGCATATAATCTCATGAGTATTGCCTCTAACGGAAACCAATATGCCTCTGTCTAAAGACGCCCTCAAAACCATACATGTCATCGCAAAATCAGGTAGTTTTGCCGTTGCCGCAGAGCGGCTCAGCCGTGTACCTTCAGCCGTTAGCTATACCGTAAAAAAAATGGAAGAGGAGCTCGGTTTTCCATTGTTTGACCGAACTGGACGACAAGTAAAGCTTACACCTGCGGGGCAATATTTTATCGACCAAAGCCAGTGGATGCTCGATTCTTATGAAGAATTGGTTCGCAATACGGCCATGATCAGCACAGGGGTAGATGTATCATTTTCGATAGCCATTAATAATATTATAAATCGTGATGGCCTCATCAATTTAATTGAGCAGCTAAACGAGCAGTTTCCCTCGACCCAGATTTCGGTCAAAACAGAAGTCTATAACGGTTGTTGGGATGCGTTATATGATCGGCGAGCAGATCTGGTTATTGGCGCGCCGCATTCGGCACCGAAAATGGAAGGTATTGTCTATCACTCTATTGGTAACATTGAATGGGACCTCATCGTTGCACAATCACACCCTCTGGCAAGCCAAGTCACTGTATTAACGGCTGAGCAGCTACGATATTACCCTGCCATTGTAGTCAAAGACACCTCGCAACATATCTCACCACAAGATACATGGTCACTAACAGGGCAGAAAATCATTTACGCCCCAGAGTTAACCACAGCAATCAAGCTGGTTGAGCGCGGTGTAGGGATCGGCTATATCCCCCACCACCGCATTAAGAACTTATTAGATCAAGGAACAGTCATTAAAAAAGCCATTGTGGAACATAAGCAACCAACACAGCTTTTTTATGCTTGGCATGCTAACCGTGAAAGCCCTGTATTAAATTGGTGTATCGAATATTTGATGCAGCCAGAAAAAATCAGTCAGTGGTGCCGTTAACAAATGGCTCTCAAACCCCGTGATCCAGTTCTGAATTTTCAGCCTTTTAACTCAGTAAAAAGCTGAAACGACGCATCAGCTTTTTCGATGTAAGCAAATAAACTGTGATTTGCTCCCAATCACAGCCATTGAGCACCATAATAATGTGATGAGCCACACATCAATGTATGACTCATCAAAATCTTTGATTTCACAGGTCTAATTTACTCACTTTTTTAATTAGTCACAGCTGGATAATATCAGTCCTGTGCTAACCACTAAGAGTTAGCCTGACCCAATAATTAAAGGTTATTAAACTATGACTAGAACATTTAATGCCGAACCCTTTGCCCTAGAGTTTACTCCTGAAACGACAGCTTTAGTCGTCATTGATATGCAACGTGACTTTGTTGAACCTGGCGGATTCGGTGAAGCACTTGGTAATGATGTATCGCTAGTTCGCTCTGCCATTGAGCCTTGCGGCAAAGTTCTACAAGCAGCCCGCGATACCGGAATGATGGTTATTCATACTCGTGAAGGTCACCGTGCCGATCTTAGCGACTGCCCACCAGCGAAGTTAACCCGTGGTGGCAAAACGTTTATTGGTGAAACGGGTCCAAAAGGGCGTATTCTTATTCGTGGCGAAGAAGGTCATGACATTATTCCAGAGCTCTACCCTATCGCTGGCGAACCTATTATCGACAAACCTGGTAAAGGTGCTTTCTACCAAACTGACCTTCACCTTATTCTGCAAAACCACAACATCAAAACGCTAATTGTTTGTGGCGTAACGACTGAAGTATGCGTTAACACGACAGTACGTGAAGCCAATGACCGTGGCTATGAGTGCATCATTCCAGAAGACTGTGTGGGTTCTTATTTCCCTGAATTCCAGAAATATGCACTTGAAATGATAAAAGCTCAGGGTGCAATTTTTGGCTGGGTATCTAACTCAGAAAATATTATCGAGGGCCTAAAGTAAGCTGCTGATATGATCCTTGCGCTTACTATGGGATACCTTTGCCCAGATCAGCCATTCAATGGCATCGTTCATAGTGTCTTTCGACGGTCGGTGAATATAACAACTGACCTAAAAGAAACACCTTGGGTATCCCTACTTGACGACACATTACCTGCGACCCCCACTGCATATCAGTGTAACTTTCGGTCGCAGAAAGACTTAACCACAATAATCAATGTGGGCGATAAAGTATTCATGCGAGGAGGTGTAATACGCATATGTTCATCTTCAGCACAGGCAATAAATACATTAGCTGCAACGAATTGGTCGCAAGCGCCACCTTTATCCCTAATAAATAAAAAGAGAATTAAAAATAATATTCTCATTGCAGAAGAAATATTAACTAAACATGTTTCTGAGAAAGAAAAACAGCCATTGCACTCTGTTTGCAAATATATACAACACCTAGGTTTAATTACACCTATTTGTATTTACTCTTTTCCAGAACAAATAACTGAAAACATAGGCTACGGTAAAGGGCTGACACCCTCTGGTGATGACTTCCTGCTCGGTGTACTCGCTGTATTATCTGGCTTAAGCCAGATACACCTTGAAGCAGCTACTGCCTATCAACGTTTTCAATTACATGTGCCGCAAAATATTAGCAAGACAACCGATATCAGCGCACATTATTTATCACTAGCACTATCACGGCATTTTTCAAAACCTGTGCAATGGCTAGTTTATTACTTATTTACAGCGACAGATAGGCCAACAATGGAGGCCGCGATAACAACCAATCTAAATATTGGTTCAAGCTCTGGCGCCGATACGATTGCAGGCATTGTGTACTGCATAAATGAATTATTACTGAGTTAACACGTTTAAACTGACTGGTATTTATATGGTTATTAAATATAAAGCGTTTGAAAATCTTTATCAGGATTCTGTATCCCTGATGCAGATTTCAGCTCGCCTTAATAAAATTGATGGCATCGAAGAAGCTTCGGTCGTCATGGGCACCGAGGCAAACTTATCCCGAATGGCTGATGCCGGTTTTGGTACTGACATCACAGCTAAGCCTAACGACCTCGTGATTGCGGTTAGAGGCAATGAAGATGCTTGTAATGAAGCCATTGAGCACGCGCAGACAGCGCTGACAGCCAAACCCGATAGCGGTAATGATGGCCAGCAGTTTGCACAACCTCTCACCAGTTTTGCCCTTGGCTTAGAACAGCACCCCGATGCTAACCTCGCCCTAATCTCTGTTCCTGGCGAGTACGCGGCTGCAGAAGCGATAAAGGCACTGAATCTTGGCCTGAATGTAATGATGTTCAGTGACAACGTGTCACTCGATGATGAAAGACATATCAAACAGCTCGCGCAACAGAAAGCATTAATGGTAATGGGGCCGGACTGCGGTACAGCCATTATTAATGGTATTCCACTTGGCTTCGCGAATGTTGTCCGTCGTGGTGCAATTGGTGTTGTCGCGGCCTCTGGTACTGGCTTGCAAGAAGCAACCTGTCGCATTCATCAACTCGGAGAAGGGGTATCACAAGCCTTGGGGACTGGTGGCCATGACCTGCATCAGGACGTTGGTGGGATCTCTATGTTGCATGGCTTGCAAGCATTGGCCGACGATGATGAAACGCAAGTTATTGTACTGATTTCCAAGCCACCAGCAAAAGCGATTGCTGAATCTATTCTTGCGAGCGCATCACAAATCGATAAACCCGTTGTCGTTCACTTCCTCGGTGCCAGTAACACTGAGCTATCACTAGACTCTGTTTACTTCGCAGACTCATTAGCGCACTCAGCTGAAGTTGCTGTTGCTATCCTCGGTAATCAAGAAATACCAAAAGCCATTACCCAGACGCAAGTCAGCCTAAAAATAGCGGAACAACAGATCGAAACATTTAAAGCCCAGCTCACTACAACACAACGTTGTATGAGAGGAGTATTTGCTGGCGGCACATTCTGTTTTGAAGCCCAGATTATTGCATCTCAATATGGGCTTAGCACGTACTCAAACACCCCAAGTAAAGGCAATAGTCTGCTTGATGATGTTTGGGTCAGCCAACAGCACACCATTGTTGATCTTGGCGATGACGACTTTACCCAAGGCCGCCCTCACCCAATGATCGACCCTAGTTTACGTAATCAGCGCATTCTTCAAGATGCCCAAGATCCCAATACTGCAGTGGTGTTGTTTGATGTCGTTCTTGGTTACGGTGCTTCTGAACAACCATTATCGGAACTTCTTGCCATTATTGCCCAAGTTCACCGAGAGCAAGCTACGCCTCCCGCCTTTATTGCACATGTTTGTGGTACCGAACAGGATCCTCAATCTCGTGAATTGATCCGCCATTCACTGGCAGAAGCTGGTGTCTTGCTGGCTGACAGTAATGCCGATGCTGCGCATCTTGCCGCTCATCTTGTTTCTCAACTTGGCTAACTAGGTAATTCCAATGAAAGCACTTTTCTCTCAAAAGCTTACTGTCCTTAATGCTGGCCTCGCGAGCTTTGCTACTAACGTTGAACGTGCCGGCGGTGATGCCATAGCCATGAACTGGCAACCGCCAGCTGGGGGCGACCGCGATGGTGGCCTTTCTCTTGCTACATTACTGAACCAGCCAGAGGTTGAACTGGCTAACCAAACAGCTATGCAGCGTTATCTTGCCGCCCAGCCAATGCTTATTGATGTCATGCTCGCAGGTGAAGCAATACCTGATCTCGCAGAGAAGAAACTGATTTTGCACGCAGGTCCTCCGATTGCTTGGCAAGACATGTGTGGTCCTGTTCAGGGCGCTATTTTAGGTGCTGTATTATTTGAGAAGTGGGCAGAAAACCTTGAGCAGGCAGAGGCTCTAATCCTAAATGGTGAAGTCACCTTTGAACCCTGTCACCACTATGACGCCGTTGGCCCAATGGCAGGCATCATTAGCCGATCTATGCCGCTATGGGTTGTTGAAAACCCTACGAGTGATAATGAGCGTGTATACAGCAATTTCAATGAAGGTCTTGGCAAAGTATTACGTTTTGGCGCTAACAGTGAAGCCGTTATTGATCGCCTAGAATGGATGGGGACTGAGCTTGCTCAGGCAATGAAGGCAATGCTGACACAATCTGGTCCAATCGAGCTAAAACCGATCATGGCTCAAGCGCTACACATGGGTGATGAAGTCCATAACCGTAATGCGGCAGCAACGGGTTTACTGCTAAAACAACTGGTACCTGCACTACTCAGTACCTCACTGCCTCCAGAACAAATCCAGCGCGCAGTCGGCTTCATTACAGCCAATGATCATTTCTTCCTGAACCTGTCGATGGCTGCTTGTAAGAGCATGCTTAAAGCCGCCGAAAACGTACCTAACAGCACGATGGTTACCGTAATGGCCCGTAACGGTGTCAACTTTGGTATCCGCCTTTCTGGCACAAGTAATACATGGTTCCAAGCTCCAGCAAACCCTGTTAATGGGCTTTTCTTCCCTGGTTATGGTGTCGACGACGCTGCCGCTGATTTGGGTGACAGCGCCATTACTGAAACCGCGGGCGTGGGAGGCTTTGCTATGGCTTCCTCACCAGCGATCGTGAAATTTGTTGGTGGCACGCCAGCAGATGCGACAAATAACAGTCGTTCTATGCAAGCCATAACATTGGGTGGTAATCCGGCTTTTACCCTTCCAGCACTTAACTTTGCACCAACTGCAGCAGGCATTGATGCCCGTAAGGTCGTAGATCATTCCGTGCTGCCAATTATCAATACCGGTATCGCTCACAAGCAAGCCGGTGTGGGGCAGATTGGTGCTGGTATCACCACCGCACCGATGAAGTGCTTTGTTGATGCATTACATTCGCTCGCTACCCAACATTACCGCTAGGAGCTAGATATGAATAAGAAACCCTTAGCCGTTGTAGCTTTTGGCGGCAATGCCCTGATTGACGATAACGCACATTGCTCGATTCAGGATCAGTACCAAACCGTCACCAACAACGTTGGTTACCTAGTTGATTTAATTGCACGAGGCTGGGATTTGGTCCTTACCCACGGCAATGGCCCTCAAGTCGGTTTTATTTTGCGTCGTTCTGAGCTTGCTGCCCACGAGGTTGACCCGGTACCAGTCGACTATGCCGTTGGTGATACCCAAGGCGCAATTGGTTACATGTTTCAGAAAGCATTATGTAATGAATTACAGCGCCGTGGGCTTACTCGCCCAGTTGTCACGCTTGTCACTCAAACTCAGGTAGATCCCCGAGATCCTGCTTTCCAAACACCGAATAAGCCCATCGGTTCATTCATGGATAAAGCCACAGCCGAGAAATACGCCGCGGAGCTGGATTGGCACATTATGGAAGACGCTGGTCGAGGATGGCGTCGCTGCGTTGCTAGCCCAAGTCCACAAGAAATAATTGAGATCGACAGTATCAAAACCTTGCTAGGCTGCGGTTCACTGGTTATAGCCGGTGGTGGTGGTGGAATTCCGGTTGAAAGAAATGAAAATGGCGATCTGGTTGGTGTCGAAGCCGTAATAGACAAAGACGTTGCTTCCGCATTGCTTGCCAAAGAATTACAGGCCGACATGCTGATCATTCCTACTGGCGTCGAGAAAGTCGCCATCAACTTTGGCACTCCCGAACAGCAATGGCTCGACCAGCTTACACCAAGCGATGCTAAAGCACTCGGCGAGCAAGGGCAGTTTGGTGAAGGCTCGATGAAACCTAAAGTCGATGCCCTGCTGCAATTTCTTGACGGTAACCCAGCAGGCGCAGGTGTGATCACCAAAGCCAGCACATTAATCCAAGCCATTGATGGTACGACAGGTACTTGGATTCGCAACAACCACTAATTCAACTTGGTCCGGTATGACCGGACCACTTTTTAACGGAGTACACCTTATGTCAAACACAACCCTTTTAGCCGTAAATGGCACTTTGATGCGCGGCCTTGAGCTTAACCCAAACCTTACCAATGTGGGTGGGAAGTTCATCCGTGAAGACAAAACCGACAACCACTATCGCCTATGGTCAATCAACGATGTTCACCCAGCAATGATCCGTACCATAGAAGCAAGCAACAGTGTTGACCTTGAAGTCTGGGAACTGCCAATGGAAGCCTTCGCTTCCGTTTTGAGTAATGAACCAGCAGGTTTATCTATCGGTAAAGTGATATTAGCCGATGGGTCGGAAGTGTTAGGCGTTCTGGGCGAACCTTGGCTGGTTGAAGGTCAACGTGAAATCACCGCCACTGGTGGCTGGCGCAACTATATCCAAACCCAAACCGTGATGGAAAAATAATAAAACAACTTCAAACCACACGTTATTGCCCATGGAACATCTTAAACCGTATTAAATTGTGAACGAAAGGCGTAATCATATGAGTAGTAGAAATAAAACGGATTTATCCAATACTGCGTCCGGTTTCCAAATTGCAATGATCCTACTCGGGATACTTGTTACACCGGTACTGCTGGCATCATCAAGTCTGGGAAGCCAGATGACATTAGGCACTGCTGCAGTAGTTATCGCAGTGGGTAGCATTATCTTGACCGTGCTCGCCGTGATCAACATATCTATTGGTGAGAAAGCACGCTTGCCAACCTACGGTATCGTGAAATACTCATTTGGCAGTAAAGGGGCAACGGCCATCAATATTATCATGGCCATTAGTCTCTTTGGTTGGATAGCCGTAACTGCCAACATGTTTGGTCACAGTGTGCATGACCTTCTTGCTACCCAGTTTAACCTTGACCTACCCATCCCTGTTATCGTTGCGGTTGGTTGTGTCATTTTTGTTGCTTCTACTGCTTTTGGTTTTGAAGCGCTGGGGAAAGTGTCGAAGTTTGCAGTACCAATCATTGCCCTGCTGATGTTTGTTATTTTGTACTTAGCACTTAACAGCTCAATACCTGTTGCTGAAAAACTCAATAACTTGAGCTTTGGGGCTGCTGTTTCTTCTGTGGTAGGTACAATTATTGTGCTAGTCGCAACTTCACCAGACTTTGGTAGCTTTGTACGCAACCGTAAACATGCCGTACTCGCTGGCATCCTGACGTTTGGTTTAGCGTATCCGATATTGTTCTTAGTCGGTGCTGTTCCGGGCTCAATTACTTCAGAAGGTTCACTGCTGACAGCAATGGCAGTAATAGGTACTACCCTGCCAGCTGCTATTTTGTTGGTTTTCGCCTGCATCACGGGTAATGCCGGTAATATGTTCCAAGGCACGCTTGTTGTTTCAACCTTGTTCAGCAAATTTCCTAAATGGAAGATCACCGTTGCACTCGGTATTGTTGCGACTATCGTCGGCAGCATGGATATTATGGCGTGGTTTATCCCATTCCTATTGTTCCTTGGCATTGCTACCCCGCCAATTTCGGGGATCTACATTGCCGATTACTTTATCAACCGTCGTAAAGGCTACAACGAAGCCAGTTTGGAAAACGACCCCGCAATCAAGCCACTGACATTTGTCGCTTGGGGCTTGGGTTCATTTGTTGGGTTCTGTACGGTCAATGGCTGGTTCACCCTGTCAGGTATTCCTTCTTTAGATTCTATTCTTGTCGCGTCACTCGGGTACTTCCTATTTTCTCGAGCAAACACCGCGAAAAATAAATTGGAAGCCAATAAGGCATAGTCCACGAAAGTAACCCTACCGATAATTGATCATCAAAACTCCCTTAGTCGTCTAAGGGAGTTTTTTATTTATGGAATCGTAAATCGTTTTTGGACAAAAATACTTTAGTTTGGCAGCCCTACATAATTGGTAAAAATTGTTGCGCATGTTTTAAAATTTAAACTACGGGCTAGCCATAAGATCCCTTAGCACCGTAACAACTAAATTATGGTCGTCTTTTTGTGGCAATCCCGAGACGGTGACGACTCCAACTAAGCCGTTGCCTTTAATTCGAATAGGGAACGCTCCTCCATGTGCGCAGTATTGGGTGGCATCGATATGCTGTTGGCTTTCAAATTCTCTTTGTTTTAAAATGTTATATTGACCAAGGTAGTATGAACTATGACCGAAACGGATGACTGATTGACGCTTCCGTTTTACCCAATCTTGATTATCTGAGCTTGTTCCCGACATAGCATAACTAAACAACACACGCTCAAATGCATAAACTTCAATCGTTACTGAGGCTGAAAGGCTTTCCGCCGTCCGTTTCAGCGAAACGCCTAACTCCCATGCAACATTATGATTAAACTGATTAAATTGTAACTCATGCTCTTGTAGTAATAGTTCTGATAACACTTCATTACTCATCGCTTATCACTTCTTTATAGCTATTGTTTTACGTTGGCGGCTACTTTCCATCGCTAGCTCTATCAGCTTGATATTCCATAATGCTTCTTCTGCTTTCACTGGCGGAACGGTATTATTATTAATCGCTTGTGCGACTTCTTGGAAGTATTGTTGATAGCAGCCAGACTCGGTTGCAATTGTTTCAATTTTATCCGCACTATAGAAATGACCATATTGCTCGGTCGTTTCGTCGCTCCACTTCGGCTCATTCGGCAAAATGCCTGCAATCAAACGTTCTTCTTGTGGATCAAATCCGCACTTTTTGTAGCTGCCATTCGTACCTTTTAACGTAAAGCGCTCGTTCGGACCTGCACTAAACGAATCACCATGTAAAATCGTTAATTGATTTGGGTAATGCAGAACAACGTTGAAGTAATCAACGTTCGTAGAGCCTTCACGCATCATTTCGCATTGAGCTGTAATGGCATCAGGAACACCAAATAACGCCAATGCTTGGTCGATAAGGTGAGACCCCAAATCAAATAAAACCCCTCCACCATTGGTTGTTTGTTCACGCCAGCGTTGACGTACTTCAGGTCGGAAGCGATCGAAGTGAGACTCAAAATGTTTCAACTCACCAAAGCGCTTGTCTTCAATCATCTTTTTAACCGTTAAGAAATCACCATCCCAACGTCGATTATGATACACACTCAATACTCGGTTTTTCTCTGCTGCTAGTGTGATTAACGCTTCTCCATCAGCAATGTTCGTCACAAATGGTTTTTCTATGATCACGTGCTTGCCGTTTTCAAGTGCTTGTTTAGCCAGCTCAAAATGCACATCGTTAGGCGCAGTGATAATGACAAGTTCAGCATCAGAATCTACCAGTAAATCACTTGCTGATTCATAGTGCTTCACATTCGGCCAATCATTACTTACAGCGTTACCACTACGAGTACTCACCGCTGTAAATTCAAATTCAGGTAAAGTGCTGATGAAGGGTATATGGAATGTTTTCGCTGAAAAGCCATAGCCAATAACAGCGGTTTTGATTGAAGAAAAGGCCATAATACTCACTCTCTGTTGTTGAATAAAAGTTCAGTGGCTGTCCTATATTTAGCAAGGAGAGTCATGGCGATGCAGTCACCTACAATCACTTACAAAATCGCACTGGCATTCAAATCACACGCACAATATCGCACAAACACTTACGAAAATGCAATTAATTTTTATATTTAAAGACTTTTCAATGCCGATTAGTAAGTTTTTATTTAATGCAAGTAAGCTAAAGTACGCGAAGTGAAGTGTTTGGATGCAAATATTAAGTTATACTACTTAACTCAATTTTGAACGGGTAAGGTGGCTATGACTCAAGATGAGCGATTGATAGCGTTAGAAAGTCATATAAAAAAGCATGGGAAAATCACGATAGATGAGATCTGTCATACCTATGGGATCTCTTATGACTCAGCTAGAAGAGATGTTGTTAAGCTATCTTCTCACTCCGGTATTCTACGAATTCGAGGGGGGGCAATTTTAGATGAAAAAAAGATCAGTCTGTCGTTTGATCAGAAGCCTAAATTGAACCCTATCAAACAAGAGCTTGCTGCATTTGGAGCCTCCCTTGTAAAAGAATACGACATTATTTTTGTTGACGCTGGCACCACTGGTGCTTCCCTGGCTCATTATCTTAATGTTCCCTCTAGCGTAATTACAAATTCCCTAGAGTGTTTAAATCAGCTCAGTGATAAACCAAATATAAGAAAATGTGTGCTTGGGGGGACATTCGATGATTTCTCACACGCGATTTTGGGCGATATGACAATCGAACAAATAAAAAAATTTCAAGCGAATAAAGCATTCATCGGCGTTAGCGCTTTATCTGAGTCAGGGATCACTACCGACCTAGAAACTGATGCTAACTTAAAGCTAGCGATGGCCCAGCAATCGACACAAGTGATCTGTATTGTAGAGGCGGCTGAGTTTAATACTCAATTGATGTTCCAATCTTGCTCTTGGTCCGACATCGACTTTATTGTCACAAATCAGCATCCGCCAGAAAATATTGTTAAACAAATGGAATTACATGGCGTTGAATTGATTGTAATAAGTGGAAAATTTTAAACGTACCCATAAATTTCAGTCACGCTAACTTACTTTGGGGAAGAGCCTTCTTTGCTGATCTGCGGGGGTAACTACAAGCCGCAGAAACGAAAAAAGCGTTAGCAAACTCTACTCTGCTAACGCCTTAAATAAATAGAACATCATGTTATGCATGATGAACATGCTTAAATTTAATGATTACGCTTGGTTGGACTCTTAATCAATGTCGCAATCAGTACAACTTTGTAGGGCGATTTCATGTTCGAAGACTGCTGTATCGTTACCATCTGCCAGTAGCTCTGTTATTTCATCCGCTACTTCTTGCTCATCTTCCGCTTCAACTTGATTCGCTAGTTCTTCTTCCGAGTAACCGTAGAAATTCAACAATAAGTAATCACGCGCTTCGTCTTTAGTACATGATACGTTCACCGAAAGATCTGGCTTAACGTTGCCTTGCGCGATAATCGCAGCCACTTGAGCTTGAACATCATCTTTCATCGCAGCCGTTAACCAACCAAGATCAGTGCTTACTTTGGTTTTTTTACAGTTAAAACAAGGCAGTTGATGAAAGTAATATTGAAAATCAGTCATAGGTAATTTCTTCTTTGAGTGTTGTATTGCACGATTATGCGCATTTTCTAGCAAAATACTATCTCAATAGGCATTGAAGGCTGGATTACTGTAGATTATTTGACTAATTGAATGCACAAGAAATAGGATACAAAGGCACGTAACAATAATGTTCAGCTATACGCTGTCAACTAAACGAATACACCTTGATTAGTAAGAGTTATCCAAATGTCTAATGTAGTTCAGTTTTCTATGTTCAGTGGTAGTAAGAAGACCAACACTACCCCAGCTAACAAATCACTTAGCCCTAAAGCTTTAAGGGAACAGGCAGCATTAAAGCAAGATAACCACTGTTACTTCTGTGGTCAGCGTAAAGAACCGAAAGAGCTTAACTGGCTTGATAAAACAGGTTTTAAGGCAAAGGCTCATGTTATCTGCGGTACTTGCAGTTCTGCTGCTAAGTCACGTTCAATGGATGAACTACGGATAATCCTTGCGCTGAAGGATATGGATTTCAGAACGG
Source organism: Photobacterium makurazakiensis (assembly GCF_050336715.1). NCBI lineage: Bacteria > Pseudomonadati > Pseudomonadota > Gammaproteobacteria > Vibrionales > Vibrionaceae > Photobacterium > Photobacterium makurazakiensis. The sequence continues at coordinate 10,829 of NZ_JAKJSJ010000071.1, read as the reverse complement.
TTAAGATTCAGCAGTACCTTGAGTTAAGAGAAAAAGGTGTTCAGATAGATGGTGTACGTGAATACAAATTCTACTTTGAAACTGTTGAGTGATTGGGCTAGTTGTTTAATGCCAAACAACAAAACCAAGAGAGTGGCTCTTGGTTTTGCTTTCCTTAACATGAGTACTTTCAATTACTACTAAGAAGATAGTTCTCTTCGAACAATTTCGGCACCTGCGCTTAGGGCATTGAGCTTGGCTGTAGACACTTCGCGAGACAAAGGAGCCATACCACAGTTGGTGCAAGGGTAAAGCTTGTCGGCATCAACATACTTCAGTGCTTCTCGCAGTGTATTGGCGACCTCTTCTGGCGTTTCAATTGTGTTGGTTGCGACATCAATCGCACCTACCATCACTTTCTTGCCTCGAATAAGCTCAAGTAACTCGATAGGCACACGAGAGTTGTGACACTCTAGCGAGATAATATCGATATTCGATTTCTGCAGTTTAGGGAACACTTCTTCGTACTGTCGCCACTCAGAGCCCAACGTCTTTTTCCAATCGGTATTGGCTTTGATACCGTAGCCATAGCAAATATGAACAACCGTCTCGCACTTCAGCCCTTCGATTGCTCTTTCTAAACAAGCAATCCCCCACTCGTTAACCTCATCAAAAAACACATTAAAGGCAGGCTCATCAAATTGGATGATATCGACACCCGCCGCTTCTAATTCTTTAGCTTCTTGATTGAGGATCTTGGCGAATTCCCAAGCGAGCTTTTCGCGACTTTTATAATGGTTATCATAAAGCGTGTCGATCATCGTCATCGGGCCTGGTAAAGCCCACTTAATAGGCTGCTTGGTTTGCTGACGTAGAAACTTGGCATCTTCGACAAATACTGGCTTTTGACGGCTCACCGGACCAACAACCGTCGGGACGCTCGCCTCATAGCGATCACGAATCTTAACCGTTTTACGATTATCAAAATCAACGCCGCTAAGGTGCTCAATAAACGTAGTCACAAAGTGTTGCCGCGTTTGCTCTCCGTCGCTGACAATATCAACCCCTGCGTGTTGCTGTTCTTGCAAAGACAAACGTAAAGCATCCTGCTTGCCATCAATGAGTTCCTCACCCTGCAATTTCCAAGGTGACCAAAGTGTCTCAGGTTGAGCTAGCCAAGATGGCTTAGGTAAGCTGCCAGCTGTTGAAGTCGGTAATAGTGTTTTCATAGTCAATGCTGCCCGTGATTCAAGGTATGGGTCCTAAATATGGACTCTAGATATGGGTTCTCGTTATCGATTAAGCGTAATTTGCAGACAATTGCTCAAGAATCGTTTGATATGGCTTGATGAAATGCTCCTCGGCAAACTTCCCTTGCTCAATCGCTAACTGACTGCGTTCTTCACGGTCATACACAATTTGAGTTAATGAATGATCCAAGTTCTTCAAATTTGGTTGGTAACACTTACCTGCAACAGCATTGGCATTATAGATTTCAGGTCGATAGATTTTTTGAAAGGTCTCCATCGTGCTAATGGTGCTTATGAGCTCTAGATTAGAATAATCATTCAGCAAATCACCAAAGAAATAAAAAGCCAAAGGTGCAACACTATTCGGCGGCATAAAATAGCGAACCTGCAATCCCATCTTTTTGAAATATTGTTCGGTCAAAGAAGATTCATTTGGCTGATACTCAAAGCCTAAAACGGGATGTTGATTGTCAGTGCGATGATAAACCTTATTATCTGATACGCTCAGACATATCACTGGTTGCTTTTTGAAATGCTGTTTATATGAGTCTGATTTAACGAAATACTTAAAGAGCTTTCCATGCAAATCGCCAAAGTTATTCGGAATACTGAATTGGGGTTGGTTTTTGTTATGATCCAGCAAGAGAACGCTAAAATCGTAGTCTCGTACGTAAGAGGAAAAGTTATTCCCTACGATGCCCTCAATGCGTTCATTGGTCTTGTGGTCAACAATGTTATTTTTCAGTACTTCAATCGACGGGAAGGCTTCACCACAGCCTTGTATACCTATATCAACAGAAATAATTTCAAGCTCGACAGAGTAACGGTCACCTTTAGGGTTATCCCAATGTGCCAAGGCATTAAAACGATTATCAATCATTTTTAGTGCATTACGCAGATTCTCTTGGCGGCTATTGCCTCGAGCCAAATTAGCGAAGTTAGTCGTAGTACGTGTATTGTCTGATGGTTGATAATTTTCATCAAAACAAATGCTCTTAATTGCAAATGTGAAATCGTTATTCATAGTAATTTGGTATCCTATTTCCTTAGAAAAAACTGAACTTATTTCTTGCTTTTAATGGGGGTTATTCTGTTTTTATTTTCCCAATCGTTAATTTTCACAGTCTTTTGCTATTTACGATGAATAGTCTGATTTTAAACGACTGTAATTTGCCTAACGCTAAGAGCAGTCTTTTTTATACTTGGTTCGCTAGTTGAATAAAATTGCTTTTGTTTCACATAGAACATGAGAGAAATTCATGATGTGGAATAACTGAGCGTGTTTTTCTCTTGAGAAGCTAGCGCACGCTTTTGATAAACTAGAAAGCTATAAATAAAATGAGGAGGTCACTATGTTAATGCGTGTTCTAGTTGCAGGTTTATTAACGTTTTTATTTCCAGTTATCGCCGGTAGCTTGGTGACTATAGATGCATCAGACAATCCATCGTATCAAGCCATAATTGAACCTGTATGGTTTGGCAACGGCCAAGAGCAAAGAAGTACTTTCGTAATTAACATGGAAGATTCTGCATCTTTCAAATTAGGAAGTAATAGCGCAGAAACTAGCACAATCTTAGTCAAGCGTTCTGAAATACCCGGCAAAGATTTCATTGTATTTATTGATTCTTCCGTAACCTTTGAAAACGACTTGAGCATGGGTTTTAACCATTCAGCCCAGAAATTATCGTCACGGCTACCTTTATCTGATGGTGAGAGAATATTGGTTGGTGGCAACCGAGTGATTACCGAACAAAACGGTATCACCAGTGAAGTCATCACTGAGGTGTGGTTTACCTTAAATCAGCAATAATAGTTTGTATTCTTGTCCGCTATGACTTTAATACAATAGTGATAGCACCTGCTGTTCTTGGTGTAATACAAAAACGCCGACTCATTAAGTCGGCGTTTAGTTAATTGGCTTGCCTTGACAGCAACCTAAATTACTTCTTCTTTGGACGGAACGGCTTCATAACCGCTTCGTCACACTCAAAATATGGACCTTCCATCAGATCGATACAGTAAGGGATCGCAGGGAAAACAGCATCCAGACATTCACGGATTGATTTTGGCTTGCCCGGCAAATTAACAATCAAGCTATCGCCACGAAGGCCAGCTGTTTGACGTGATAGAATAGCCGTTGGTACAAACTTTAATGACTCTGCGCGCATTAGTTCACCAAAGCCCGGCATCATACGGTCACATACCGCTTCAGTAGCTTCTGGTGTTACGTCACGCTTTGCTGGGCCAGTACCGCCAGTAGTGACAATCAGGCTACAATCTTGCTCGTCAGCCATTTTGATTAATGTCGCTTCGATGACATCCTGCTCATCAGGAATAACTTCGTAAACCGGCTCCCACTCTGATGTTAGGTAATCATTTAGGGTATCGATAATTGCCTGCCCTGAAATATCTTCATAAACACCGGCGCTGGCGCGATCGCTAACGGTAACAATACCGATTTTTGCTTTAGTCATTTGTTATTCCTCAGGCTAAGCCTTGCTTTTGTTCCATCTAACCAGCAATTTATTCTAGTTAGTCATAAATTATTTTAGATGCAAGTTTAAGAAATTATCTCGCAATGATAAACACCTTAAAATAAAAAAGCTCTGGTAATTACCAGAGCTTTTAAATACTTGCATCAATTTAATTTAGCAAAGGAAAGATTGCGTAAGTTAAGCAACGCTTTCTTCAAGCTGCTGTTCTGTTAGCTGACGGTACGCAACAAGATCAGAGATCAGTCCCAGCTTCAAGCCGTGCTCTTGCGCATACACCTCAAGCTCTGGACGTCGTGCCATGGTGCCATCTTCGTTCATAATCTCAACAATGACACTTGCTGGCTCAAAACCCGCAATGCGTGCTAAATCACAGCCAGCTTCAGTATGCCCTTCACGAACCAAGACACCACCATCGCGTGCTTTTAGTGGGAAAATATGACCGGGACGTGTTAAGTCTAAAGGCTTCGCATCTTTACGAACGGCAGTGAGTACAGTATGAGCACGGTCATGAGCAGAAATACCGGTTGTTACACCTTCTGCTGCTTCAATAGTAATCGTGAAACCTGTGCCTTGTGGGTCAGTACTGTTCTCAACCATCATTGGCAAATCTAGCTGTTTACAACGATCTGCAGTCAGAGTTAAGCAAATCAGCCCACAGCCCTTACGTGCCATAAAGTTAATGTGCTCAGGCGTCACGCACTCAGCCGCCATAACAAGATCACCCTCGTTTTCTCGACCTTCGTCATCCATTAAGATCACCATTTTTCCTAATCGAATATCTTCAATGATGTCTTCGATGTTACTGATCGCCATGTTACGTCCTCTGAACCGTGTGGTAATTTGTAGCTTCAAATAATTTAATTCAAACAAGGGTTACTGTTGCCAAACGGATGTACCAACCCTTGCTCATAACACCCCATGTATAAACCAAATTGACCGTGATCTTCTTCATTAATATAACGGCTAAGTATTTGGCCTATCGCAGGGTACGTCAAAGCCTGCCATGGTACTTCGTCTTTAGTCACAAAGGCAACCTCTTCGGTCTCATCGCCAAAAGGTTGCTGAAAACCAACGAATCGTGCGCGGAAGATAATATAGACCTGATTCATTTGCGGTACGCTGAAGATGGAATAAGGGCCAAGCACTTCAACGGTTGCGCCAGTTTCTTCGAGTACTTCCCGTACGGCAGCTTGTTCAACGGTTTCGCCGTTTTCCATAAACCCAGCCGGAATACTCCATTTACCGCTCATCGGCTCTATCGCGCGTTTGCCCAACAGGAACTTACCTTCATGTTCGATAATGCAACCTGCAATAACCGTTGGGTTTTGATACACGACATGACCACATTGCTGGCACACTGGTCTTTGATGTGTATCACCAGAAGGTACCTGCATCAGTACCTTATCGCCCCCACACTGTGAGCAAAAGTTAATTTTTTTATGCAGCATACCTTCCTCCTTGATGTTATGTCGGTATCAATCGCCGTTACAGTTAATGATGCTTAAGCTGGCTGTGTTTCACTGTCGTACTCATCAATCACTTCTTTGGCGGTACGGAAAGCATCAATCGCGGCTGGCACACCACAATAAATCGCAGTTTGCAGAAGCACTTCGCGGATTTCTTCTTTGGTACAACCATTATTTAGCGCACCACGAACATGCAGCTTAAGCTCATGTGGACGATTAAGTGCCGTGATCATCGCTAGGTTAATCATACTACGGGTTTTCAGTGGCAACGTGTCACGTCCCCATACTTCACCCCAGCAATATTTAGTGACTAACTCCTGCATTGGCATTGTAAAGTCGGTCGCATTGTTAATAGAAGCATCAACATAATCAGCGCCTAATACCTGACGGCGAATGGCTAAGCCTTCCTCAAACTTATCGCTCATTTTCACTTCCTTATTGATTTGATCATTCTTTTTAGAGGCATTATTGAGTGGGGGCCTAAAGGCCACCCATCATGACGTATTTCGTTTCCAAGTAGTCATCAATGCCCTGACGAGCACCTTCACGACCAAGACCAGACTCTTTTACACCACCAAATGGTGCAACTTCGGTCGAGATTAATCCTTCGTTAATCCCAACCATGCCAGATTCAAGCTCTTCACTTACTCGCCATGCACGCTGTAATGAACGAGTGTAGGCATAAGCAGCTAGCCCTGAATCTGTATCATTCGCGCGGGCAATGACTTCTTCATCTGAAGTAAAACGGAATAAAGCCGCTAATGGGCCGAACGTTTCCTCATTGGCCACCAGCATATCATCGCTGACGTCTGTCAGAATCTGTGGTGGGAAGAAGTTAGTACCTTGCGGCTGCTCATCGCCGAAGATACGCTTTGCACCTTTGGCAATCGCATCGTCAACATGGCTTTGTACCTTGGCCACCGCAGCGCTATTAATCAATGGGCCTATTGTCGCGCCTGCCTCAAAACCATCTGCAACTTTTAACTCGGCGACCCGGGCAACCAGCTTTTGTGCGAACTGATCATAAACTGCATCATGCACATACAAACGGTTAGCACAGACACAAGTTTGTCCGGCATTACGGAATTTGGCGATCATCACGCCTTCAACCGCCGCATCAAGATCCGCATCATCGAAGATAATAAACGGCGCATTACCACCTAGCTCAAGAGACATTTTCTTCACTGAAGATGCCGATTGCTCCATCAGCAATTTACCAATAGCGGTTGAGCCGGTGAATGAAATTTTCTTCACGGTTTTACTACCCGTTAACACACCACCAATTTCAACAGCCTTCCCAGTTATCACACTGAAGAGTCCAGCAGGTAGCCCCGCCCTCTCTGCAAGTTCTGCTAAAGCAAGTGCCGTTAGTGGGGTTTCTGGTGCTGGTTTTAATACCACCGCACAGCCTGCGGCAAAGGCTGGACCACATTTTCGGGTGATCATCGCTGCAGGGAAGTTCCACGGGGTAATCGCGCCAACAACACCAATGGGTTCCTTGCTGACAACAAGGCGAGAGTTAGGCTTATGGCTTGGAATTACTTCACCATAAGTACGCTTGGCTTCTTCTGCAAACCATTCAATAAAGTTTGCCGCGTAAGTAATTTCACCTTTCGCTTCAGCGAGCGGCTTCCCTTGTTCAGCCGTCAAAATAGCAGCCAAGTCATCCGCATTTTCAATTAGCAGCTGGTACCAATTACGTAAAGTTACTGAGCGCTCTTTGGCTGTGGTTTTCTTCCACGCTTTCTGCGCTTGCTCTGCCGCTTCGATTGCTGACAGCGTTTCTTCACGGCCTAGTTCTGGTACGTAAGCAATAATCTCGCCTGTTGATGGGTTCAATACCGGTACAGTGGCATCGTTTGTGGCTTTTACCCATTGTCCAGCGATATAACATGACTGCTTTAGTAAACTCGAATCAATTAGCTTCATGGTGAATTATTCCTTCTAGCATCTTTATTTAGTTTTGTGCCAAGCGACTTATTCTCACCATATTGGTACCACAGACGATAAGCCAGCTACTTAATCTATTAACCCAGTTCAGGCAGACTGCCCATTTTACTGCGACAATAAAGCAGTGGATGCTGCTCCTCAGTATTCGCTAGTTCAGCATTCACAACCTGACCGACCAAAATAGCATGATCACCACCGGGATAGTCGTTCCATAGATCACATTCCAGCACAGCCAAAGCACCTTCTATGACTGGTAGGCCATGCTCACTCTTACGAATATTCAAACCTTCTGATTTATCAATTCCCTTTTTAGCGAATTGGTAAGCCACGGCTTGCTGATCATCAGCCAAAATATGAATGGCAAATTTCTTAGTATCACGAATCACTGGGTATGAGTCAGAGGTATAACTTGGGCACACCAAAACCAAAGCTGGATCCATCGATAATGCGCTAAACGCACTTGCGGTGAAGCCGACAATATCGCCAAGATCGTTATAAGCGGTGATCACAGTAACGCCTGTTGGAAACTGACCCATGATATTTTTGTATAAATCAGGTGATACAGCTTGTTGTTCTATTTGTTGTGTTGTCATTGTGAATCCCTTCTTAACGCATGGTAAATGGGTCAGCCATTGGCTCCGATGAAGTATTAATCCAGACAGTTTTCAACTGCGTGAATTCATTAATCGCATCACTGCCACATTCTCGACCATAGCCACTTTGACCATAACCACCAATTGGCGCCGAAGCGGAAATCGCTCGGTAGGTGTTAACCCATACGATGCCAGAGCGAATACCTTTAATCATGCGGTGTGCTTTAGCTAGGTTCTCTGTCCAAATCCCTGCAGCAAGACCATATTTACTGTCATTTGCTAATGCTAATGCTTCCGCTTCATCTGCAAATGGAATAACCGTCGCGACAGGACCAAAGATTTCTTCTTGAACCACGGTGGCATTATGATTGGTACACTCTAAGATCGTCGGCGTGTAATACCATCCCGGCGTAATATCAGGGCGCTTACCGCCAGTGCGCAGCTTGGCACCTTCGGTGAGGGCAATATCGACAAAACGTTCAACTGTTTCAAGCTGAGCCTGTGTCGCCATTGGGCCCATTTCAGTTTCAGTTTGTGATGGATCGCCAATCACAATTTGCTCAGCACGTGCTGTCAACTTGGCAACAAACTCATCATAAATGTCTTGCTGTACCAACAAACGAGAACCCGACACACAGCTTTGGCCTGCCGCGGCAAAAATACCCGCTACCGCACCATTCACTGCGCTATCAATATTGGCATCATTAAAGATAATGTTTGGGGATTTACCACCAAGCTCTAACGATAACTTAGCGTAGTTTTCAGCCGAATTTCGAATAACATGCTTCGAGCTTTCACTACCACCAGTAAACGCGATTTTACGAACTAATGGATGACGAGTCAGTGCTGAACCACATGGTAATCCGTAACCTGTTATAACGTTTACAGCACCAGCAGGGAATCCCGCTTCAAGTACCAGTCGGCCAAGCTCAAGTAGAGTGGCAGACGCATGCTCAGAGGGCTTTAACACAACGGTGTTACCCGCAGCTAGCGCTGGCGCAATTTTTATAGCGGTTAAGTAAAGTGGTGAGTTCCAAGGGATAATGCCAGCAATAACGCCTAGAGGTTCACGCACGGTATAACCAAACATGTCGGATTTATCGAGCGCCAGCGTTTCACCCTCAACTTTATCGGCCAAGCCAGCAAAGTAGTAGAAAAACTCGGGTAAATAACTCACTTGCCCCAGGGTTTCACGAATTAACTTGCCGTTATCACGGCTTTCTAACTGCGCTAACTGCTCTTTGTTCTCAGCAATCAAATCACCAAGACGACGGAGTAATTTACCGCGCTGAGCAGGGGTGGTGGATGCCCACTCTGACGATAAAAACGTAGCATGTGCCGATTGTACTGCCTGTTCAACATCTTGCTCATCAGCATAAGGGAATGTCGCCCATGGCTGCTCATTAGCAGGGTTAAGACTTTCGAATGTTTTACCGCTACGTGCTGAAACCCACTCTCCGTGGATCAGCATTTGAAATTGTTCAAGCGCCATTGACGACCTCCTGTAGTGTCACTTGCTCTTGTTGACTGTGCTGCTGACCCTCAAGGAAAGCGATTAGCATGTCATTCACTAACTGTGGTGATTCAACAGGCATCATGTGACGCTGTTGATCAAGCACAACCACCTCGGCATTGGGTAAATACCGTGCCAATCCATAGGCCATTTCAGGGGTTGAACCCACATCGAACTCACCTGTTGCGATCAACACCGGTAAATGCAATGTGTTTAGTTGCGAGATACCATAATTATCATTTTCACCAAATAGCTGATAGGTCTGTAAATAACCATTTTTGCTATTCGTGACAATGCGCGCTTTAAATGCATCAATTTGCGCAGGGCTTGCACCTCGGTACTCCTTGCTGAACCAACGCTCAATGGCCGCTTCAACATTGGCACCAGGGCCTAATTTTTTCACTTCTTTACAACGAGAAAGTACATTCTGACGCTGTTCATCAGTACGGTTAAACACGCTGTTTAAAATCACCAAACGAGCAATACGGTGCGAATACTTCAAAGCAAACGCACGAGCAACCAAACCACCCATAGAAAAACCAACAACGGTAATTGGCTTATCGAGCTTCAACGCTGTGATCAAGCGTTCTAATTGGTCGGCATACGCTTCAATAGAGACGTTAGTTTCCGGCTCTGGGCTATCGCCGTGTCCGAGCATGTCATAACCAACAACATGGTAATTTTGCATGAGGCCAGCCACTTGGCCGCCCCACATGGATTTGTCCAAACCTACCCCATGAATGAAGATGACGGTTTCGCCATCTCCACATGAAAAGTAGCTGGTTCCATCAACTAATTTCATGCTTTCCATATCGCTTCCTTACTGCTGCTGTTGAGCAGCTTTCTCTTGGGCGATTTCTTCAAGATCGATATAACGGTTACCGATACGAGGGTGAACGCGCCCACCGTCAGATGCCCCAAGTACCACGACGATTTCATTCGCCGCTGGCGCATCTTCAATTTTCATTTCTAGCGTAACGTAATGTGAGCGCAGGCCTTCGTCATCTTTATGCATCATAGGTACTTGAATTGAAGTACCACCAGCACCACGCTTATTAGTGAAGCTTAAGTAGCTTTTAGCCTCTACCGCTTCACGATAGTGGTTACCAAAACGTAATGTATGAATAACTGCTGACGCATGCTCAATCTCACCTTCCATGCCCACAACAGCCGCTTTACCGTAAGCCTCAATATTTTCCGCACCACCCATAACACCAATAAGCTTGTCGACGATAAGAGCACCAAGCTCTGAGCAATGCTCTGTAATTTCAGGGCGTAGGTTTTCAACGAATCCTTTACCGTGCCAAGGGTTTTCAATCACAACAGCTACTGCTGCCATAGTGACAGGCTTATCACCAGCTTTACCGCCTTCAATGCGCGTTTCTTCAATGTAGGTACAGATCTTACGGATATTAAAAGCCATTGCGTTTTCCTTCTTTCATGTATGWTTTGTAGCGATAGAAACAGTACCATCGCTCAACCTGTATTATGGTATACCAAACTTTCCATATAAAAATAAAGCGTTTTAATCCAAAGATTAAGGGGAAACTTTAATAAAACCCGATAAAACTCAATAAAAATC
>NZ_JAKJSJ010000070.1:0-32773 GCF_050336715.1 Photobacterium makurazakiensis | reverse complement strand
GAATGATATAAGTCTTATGGCTATATAATGTTAATTATTTTTAACTGTGTTTTATATTATTTAGTGTGACCGAACTTCCACATGAACCTTCATACATCGAATGTATGATCATACCTTTTACCTCTTCTTATTCGCCTTTTATAGTGGCCTCGAAACAAAATACCACTATTTTAAATAGGTTTAATAATGAAAAAACATACTCTGATTTGTGCTGCACTATTGGCAAGCACGGCTTATCCTACTTTCGCTGGCGAGACAAAATTAGACGTTCGTTTAGGTTATAACACTACCTCTGAAAATAAAGATAGCCGCATAAAGTTTATGCACACCTTTGATAATGGCTTTTATTTCAGTGCGGAAGCAGCGCAGATCCATAACGACAGTTACTTTGGCGGTAATGATTCAAACGACGAAGATAAGAATGGCCTTAAAGCTGCTGCGCAAGAGTTTGAAGCGACGTATAAGTTCAGCATTAACGAAAGTACCTACTGGTCGCCTGGTTTAGTGTTAGTAACCGCGCCGAACTGGACTGAATACCGCCCATACCTGAAGTTGGGTACGAGCTTTGATAACGGTTTGTCTGTTACTGGCCGCTACCGTTACAACTGGTCGAATGATGCCAATGGTAAAACTTACCTAGATGGCAGTGGCAACACTCGTGGTGCCTCTAATCAGTTTGATTTGTGGCTTTCTAAGTCTGTAGGCGACTGGGGCTTTATGTATAACCCTCGTTACCGTTTCCAAGATGGTGTCGACCAAGGTACAGGCCGAGATGATTACTGGGAACATACAGTGATGGTTAATTACCAATTAAATGAAACTTGGACCCCATATATGGAATTAGTTTCGCTGGACGAGACGTATGTTAATGAAACAGGAAAGCGAGAGCAAGATTATGCAATTCGTTTTGGCTTTGTGATGAATCTTTAATTGATCCCCAATAATTAAATCAATATCGTATGCTGGGGTAGAGGCGTAACCAGAAGCACTTGTTAGAACGAGACTGCAAACAAGTGAAAGTCGGTTAATTTTCATAAATATTTATAGGTTAAAAGCCACCGCTAATATGAGGTGGCTTGATATATTAATTATTGTTTATTAGAAGTAGTGGCGAACGCCCAGCCATGCTTGGGTTTCCCAATCACCGCCTAAGTCAGTCCCGTTAACTTCAAGGTCTGATTTAGTAAAGTCATAGCGAGTATTCAACCACCAAGTACGAGCACTGTTTAGTGGGACGTTTATTGATGCTTTAATCGATAGATTTTGCATTTCAATTTCGTCACCAGATAGGTCTTGCCACTCAGGTACAACAGAAAGGTATGAGCCGCCATCACCTAAATAAACAGCAGTGATTAGGCTTAGGCTATAACCGGTTAGGTCATCCTTGCTATTCATACCGGCATCTAGAACTTCCATGCTACCTGTCATTACGCCAGCACGAGGAAATACAAGTAAACCGCCGGTGTAGGCTGGGTTAATTGCGGCAACAGCGCCAATTGACAGCAAGTCATTCTTCACTGAGTTGGTACGGGTATTCACGTAATCTAGCGAAGCGCCCACTTTAGGCAGTGTGGATGAGCCAGTGTTGAATACATGGAAGTACTGAGTACGTGAAGTTTGGTAATCGAAACCAAACTTGTTTTCGTCGTTATCTTTGTTATCAAATGTTGCTTCGCTCAAGAGAGCGAACTGCTGACCGTTTTCTAAGCCGCCGGCAATTTGAGCTTGCCATTGAAATTCAGAGTTTCCACTGAACATTAGTGCTGACTGCGTATACACCTTGGTAACGTCAGCTGGGTCGATAACCTGTTCTTCTTCTGCCATAACAGGTGCAGCAAGACATGCTGCAAGTGGAGCAAGTAAAGCAAACTTTTTCATTGTGTTCTCTAAGTTTGCTTCGTCCTTGAAGCGATATTACGTTGGTTTATTTGTCAGGAGCTGCTTGTTAGAAAGACGTTATTGGTCAGCAAGCAGCTTGGCAGCTTGGCGCATGAATGTCGGTGCTTTGAATTCACCGTAACCGGAGTGGTATGGGTTAGTTGAGAAAACAACGCCGACAAAGTCACGGTTAGGATCAACGTAAATGTACTGGCCTAAGTTACCGCTCTTCGCCATTGCGCCATCGTCAAAGATGAAGTCAAACTGGTATGACTGATATGAAGAGGCTTCGCCAGCTGAGCTAATTGAACTCTTCTGCTTCGTCGTGTTGGTGTGAGTTTTAGGGTCACCGCTGGTTAGAATACGGTCAATAACTGCTTGTGATACCACAGGCTCGGTAGCAGTAGCTTCCCAGCTAGGTGTGAATAGCATGCCGTAGCGAGCCATGTCTTCTAACGTAGTTAGCATTAGACCAACGGCAATAGCCATACCGTCCGGCGTTTGATTGAATAGGGCTGGCTGACGAGCTGTCATCTTGCCCCAAACACGAACTTCAAACACTTTTGTAAATGTTGTATCTTCAAGGTGCTCAATCATTTTGGTCAAGATCATGGTATTGATTGATGCATAGCTAAAGCGTGTACCAGCTGGTTCATCGGCTTTCTTTTCAGTATTTATTGCGACATCTAGCCAACTTTCAACCTTGCCAGTAGAAAAACGAGGTGTGCCAAAGCTTGATGCAAAGAAACGTACAACGGGTGAGTCTGGATCAAGGATCGATTCTAGCGTTTCTTCGTTATCAAAACCGGTAGTGTGATTAAGCACGTTAAGTACTGTGACTTCGTCCCAAGCCGTATCTTTTAGTTCTGGGACATATGTTGTAATAGGCTTGTTTGGATCAACTTTACCTTCTTCAACCAATTGAGCGACAATTAAACCGACAGTCGTTTTAGCTGCTGAAGCCCAAACATGGCGGTCAGTTGGCTTCATACCTGGGTAGGCTTCGTAAACAATTTTACCTTCGTGAATTAGCATGAAGCCTTGAGTACGGAACGCTGGATCAGCTAGGTACTCATCCATTGTCAGTTCGCCTTTCGCTTGCGTATTGACAGTCAGTTTACTGAGTTCTGGGTTAATCGCTTTAACAAGCGGCCTATATGCTTCGTTTGGGGAAGCAATCGCGGTAGGCATGAACTCATTCATGCTCATGTTGTAGTAAAGTCCGTGATCACCACCCATTTGCCAGTGGAAGTTATTGTAGTTCGCACGGGCAGCATCGACAAATTCAGGTGCAAATTGCCCTTTTGCTGCCTCGACAGGAAGATTAACTAATGCGCCTTCGGCTTTTAGGGCAGCTTCAACTGGGTTTTCAGTGACGGCATCGTTTGAGCTAAATGCATAAGAAGTAGGAAGAACTAACGTAGAGGCCAATAGAGCAATGGCTTTGAGTTTCATAGGTATCTCCTTGTTTGGATAGTGGAGATTATATTTTCCTTATAAAATACCTATAGGTCAGATAGCGACATAAGGCTGGGCTTATGAGCTGAAACAATACGGCGTTGAGTCTCTAGGCTAAAATTGAAAACTTATAAGTCATTAATTAAATGTAACCCTACGGCATAGCATGAAATCAACATCATCGACGACTGACATTCTTTTGAGCTCGGCAGGAAACATACGTCCGTTCATTGAGTATTGTGAAAAAAATGGCCTTGATTGGAAAGGTATCGCTATAGAGTATCATTTGCCTGTGGAGGTAATGACGCTGCAGCAGTGGTTGCCGACAAAAGATTTGATGCTGTTTTTATATGGGCTAGAAAGAAGGTATGGCTATCTTATTGGTATTGAGATTGGCCGATTTGTGACCGCTAAGCAGTTATCACCGGATTTAGATAAAAAAGCTCAACGTTGTTGCTCGCTATCAGAAGGGGTTCAACTTTTAGCGAATGAAATACCTAAGTTGAGTAATCACGTTATCATTTGGACTGAAATGATTGATGGGCAATGGTGGCTTTGTCATCGAAGTGCTTATCGTGAGTTTACACCAGGTTTCGAACAAGCCGAATGGTTTAGAACATTAGCCTTGGTTAATTTTTGTCGTCGGTTCATTGATGGTTATTGGCAACCACAACAAGCAAAATTGGTTTCAACCGATGCTAACGCCAGTAAACTTCCTGCACACTTTCACAATACTCAGATTGAATTTAACCAGCCCTTTGGAGGATTCACCGTCCCTCTTCCAATCGATTTTCACCAAATACCGAAAAAAGAGTTGGAAGTCTGTTGGCATCAGTCGGTACAAAGCTTGATTAAAACCTATGCACCATTACCATGGTTTAATATTAACTGGTTTGCACAGTTATTAGGTATGACGTCTAGAACCTTACAGCGGAATTTAATCTCTGAAGGTGTAACCTTCAGAGAAATGCGCGATGCCGAAAGGCGAGAGCTTGCAATAGAGCTACTTAGTAAACCAGAGCTGAGTACTCAAGAAGTCGCATGGCGGGTAGGGTATGATGATTTAAGTAACTTTAACCGAGCATTTAAGAAGTGGACGGGGTATACGGCACCAGCATATCGAAAGAAAAATACGGATTAGGTTTAGCGGGGATCAGGTTAGGCTATGTTATTTCCTCAAAAACACTTGCTCAATATTTGCATAGTTCTATATTTCCGTTTGCCCCTTCACTATCGGCAATTAAACTGTGAACGAGCAATACGCAAGAATCCGTATTGTGGGTAATGATAGAGACTTGGAACAGATGAATCACGGATGAGCTTTCTACAATAATAGATCTAGTTTCCCTTCCAGATCACTTCACGGCGCAGGCTGTAATACATTATCTTGCTTGTTCTTTTTTCTGAGCTTCTTTTTGTTCTGCAGGTAGGTTTGGCTCGTTTAAACGCTTATCTCAAATAAAGCCTACACTTACAGTCACTATAAGTGTCTTAATATGCATAGGTAAGTGTGATGAGAAATAGGCTTCTAGTTGGTGCGGTGCTGGCTGTTTTCCCTGTTATATCGTGGGCAGATCAGGGTCGGGTAATTGAATATAAGGTCAATGACCAGAACTACGAGGGTTATTATATAACCCCAGATGAGAAAGGTGCACCGCTGATCCTACTGATCCATGATTGGGATGGCTTAACAGACTATGAAGTAAAGCGTGCTGAAATGCTGGCGGAAGAAGGGTATGCCGTTTTCGCCGCTGATTTATTTGGGGCCGGGGTGCGCCCTACTGAAGTCAAAGATAAGCGACAGCATACCGGTGAGCTGTATAAAGACCGCCAGAAAATGCGTGATTTAATGGGTGGGGCTTTGTCTATGGCTGATTCTCTCGGTGCTAATACTGATAATACCGTCGCGATGGGCTATTGCTTTGGTGGCGCTGCCGTATTGGAATTAGCACGCTCTGGTGCTGATATGAAAGGGTTCGTTACTTTCCATGGTGGGCTTCAGACACCAGAAGGGCAGGATTACACCAAGTCAAAAGGCAATATTCTAGTGATGCATGGTGCTGCAGATGCGGCGATTCCTATGGCGGACTTTGCTGATTTATCCCAGGAGTTAGAACAAGCTGGTGTAACCAATGAAATGATTGTTTATAGTGGCGCACCTCATGCATTTACAGTGTACGGTTCTGATAATTATCGTCAGGATGCTGATTACAAATCGTGGCAGCGATTTTTAACCTATCTTGATGAAAATACGTTATAGCTGAATGTGACGCTGTTAACTGATAGCCGCTTAAAATCTCGCTAAGTTAGTCATAATTACCAGAAGTGGATAGGGAATGAATATGGAAA
This sequence comes from Photobacterium makurazakiensis, assembly GCF_050336715.1. Lineage (NCBI taxonomy): Bacteria > Pseudomonadati > Pseudomonadota > Gammaproteobacteria > Vibrionales > Vibrionaceae > Photobacterium > Photobacterium makurazakiensis. The sequence continues at coordinate 27,088 of NZ_JAKJSJ010000070.1, read as the reverse complement.
AAAAGCAGATCCCAGCGGAACTATATGGACAAGCGCTTGATTATTTTGGTAGCCAAGAAGCGACAGAGTCGTGGTTCACGACCGAAAATATTGAGCTCGGTTTGGTTACACCTGCCAGCTTATGTCGCTCAGCCAAAGGTACAGAGCAAGTAAACGAATTGCTTAAGAAATTGGAATCTGGCGTTTAATTGATTGAAGTGGCTGGATACGCAATTACCTAACATCGTATTAGATTGAAAATGCCAGATAGAGAACCTATCTGGCATTTTTGTTTACTATTAACTCTCAAGCTGCGAATGGTTAATTATAAGCTCGGGCAAAAGCACCTTCAGAGTTAGCATAATATGATTCGGTGCAGGCGGTGATAAATATAGATTCACCCTTGTTCACTGTCATGGTTTCGCCGTCGGCATGGGTGACAGTGAGTGGGGTATCCAGAGCCAGTAATATCTCTGCACTGTTAACCTTGAGAGGCGTTTTGTTCGCGTTGTGATATACACTGAATTTAAAATCGGGTACCGGTATTGGGTAGTTATCGACGTTGCTATATCGGTTGGGTATTAAGCGTAGCTCATCAACACTTGTTGGGGTGAAGCAGGTACAATCAACTAATTCTTTTACATCCATATGCTTTGGTGTTAATCCAGCACGTAATACATTGTCAGAATTAGCCATTATTTCTAGGCCTGTCCCTTTGATATAAGCATGGGGTGTACAAGCGTGAAGGTACATTGCTTCGCCTTGTTCAAGCGTGATGGTATTTAGCATTAATGGAGAGAAAAGGCCGATATCACCGGGATACTGTTCTGCAAGCTCTAAAATTAATGAAAACAGTGCATCATCACGGTGTTTTTCTGCATAATCGGTGAGCTTAGTGACGATAGTTGTCTTGATGGTGCCATTCAAAGACAGTATGGCTTCGAAAAAACGTTTTAAACCAGTTTGGTTTTGGTTGGCTTGGAGCAGGTTAACCAAAGCAGAGATTTCTTCTATTTCGATAGCACTGAATAAGCCCACTATTTCATCATATTCACGAAAACCATTCATCGCTTGATAGGTGGTTAAGGCATAGATTAACTCGGGCTTGTGATTCGGATCTTTATAGTTACGATGGCTATCAGATTGTGGTATTCCCATCGCCTCTTCATAAGCGAAGCCAACTCTAGCTTGTTCTTTACTCGGGTGAACCTGAATTGACAGGGCTTTATCTGCTGCCAACACTTTAAATAAATACGGTAAGTCCCCAAATAACTTATCGGCTTTCTCACCAATTAGTGCCGTCTTGTGGCGATATATAAACTCGGAGAGCAAGATCGGTTTGTCAGCGACAGTGATCTTAGAGCAGCCATTTTGATGAGCTCCCATCCATATTTCTGCTTGAGGTTTGCTTTCGGGGTTCTTTATGCCAAACAGCGAACTGATGGAGGTTTTACTGCCCCAAGCGTAATCTTGAATAACGTTATTCATTTGATAAAAGTGAGGGAATTTAGGTGCAGTTGTCATAACAATCCTTATGTCAAATGCTGACTCCGTTACGTTGGGTGATATCCGTTTAATCGCAAATTTCAGCAGGACTTACATCCCATTGTTTTATGCGTGGCTTAATTTAGCTTAGTTGCATATTGTGAAAAGGTTTAAAAAAACGCTTTTTATTGTATTGAAGTGTACTTTCAATGAAGTGGTGGGAGGTTAGCTCATAAAAAGTTTAATATATGAGCTAATTCCAATCACTATTTCTAGAATGATTATAGTGGTATAGAGCCGTGTGGTTTGTTTGGCTTAGAATATTTATTGACGGTTAATACGGCCTCACGCTATCTCTTTCTATCAGTTCGCAACTGAGTTCAAGGTGAATGTGGTAATCACTTTTTTCGCTATGACAAATCTGCCGTTCAAGTAGACGAAGTGCTTCAGTAGGAAGAGATTCAAATGGCAGTTTAACCGTGGTTAGCTTTGGTTCAATTAAGTCTAATGGAAGTATTCCATCCATGCCTACTATTGAAATATCCTCCGGAACTTTTATGCCGTGTTTTTGAAACGCACTTATCGCTCCAAGAGCAAGGCTGTCAGTAACACAGAAAAGAGCGGTGATAGGTAAAACACCATTATGATTTGATAGCCAAGCCTCGACAGCAGCCTCGGAAGCGCCATCACTGTAATCACTTGCGATGATACTGAAATCAGGGTTTATTGAACGATTGTCATTGTACAAACTGTCACGATAACCATTTTCACGCAAGTAGATCGTTTGACGACCAGAATAGCTGAGTAAGCCGATATCTTGATGGCCTTTTTCCAACAAATGGTCAACGGCGGCCATTGCACCATAGCGATTACTTACACCAACAGAGTCTACATTCATGGCTCTGTCTTCACCATTGATCAGAACCGTAGGGATATGATGCTCGCTAATGACCGCTAATAATTCAGATTGATCAGCCCACACGACAACAACGCCATCATACAATTGTTTATTTAGTAGCTGATGCAACTTTTGCACGGATAATCGGTTTGCTTCGGTGAGAAATGAGGTGAGCTCTATATTTTGTTCATTGCAGGCTTTCTTGATTGATTCCACTAAGGTATAGGAAATCATATTGCCGCTACGATTTAATACCGCGTCTCGTGGTGTGACTAAAAGCAACCTTTTCCCTGATAAAGAATTTGCTTCTACTGCTTTGTTTTTTCTGACTTTATCGAGATAGCCTATTTCTTTGGCGATCTCCATAATTTGCGTTTTTACAGGCTGGCTAATGGTTGCTGTTCCATTTAATACACGTGATACCGTGCTGACTGAGACACCTGCTTTTTGGGCTATATCTTTTAATGTCACGCTGAATTTATTCTCATTATCGGGTGCTGTTTTTACTAGTCTAACATTATTTTATTGTTTATTTGCATTGCCTTTTTAAATCATGCAAATTTTGCATTCTGTGTGTAAGTTTTATGATAAGAACCATGGTTTTTATATTAAAAATAGCATGTCAATGTGATATGAATCACGAAATTGGCGATGGTTAATTGAACTGATGAGACGATATTCCCGAAATTAAATTATGCAACGCGTGCAAATATTGCACTTGGTTTCTGGGGTTGTAAAATAAAACAACATTTTGAAATTGAGTAGTAACGATGCAAAACACCAGCTGGAAGATAAATGAAGGTGATACCTTAACTCGATTTTTGGTTTCACAGCCAGTATGTCGCCGCTTCGGTCAATTTGAAGATCATGAAACTATGATCGATCGTGTGCAATATAAGTTCCAAAATGGTTTTGTTGATGTCGGTGACTTACCTTGTCGAAAAGTTTTTTGGAAGTCGATGGCAAATCGAGCCGTGAGCTTGGATGAGAAAGTATTGGTGGATCAGGTCTATTTTGCGAATGGTAGTAATAAGGTAGATTTTTCAGGCTTTATCCATATTCCTACTCATGTTCAACGTTGGGCTGAAACCGTTCTTAACGTGACTGACTCTGGCGAATATCGTTTTCGGCTAGCAACCTGTGGTGGGGTTCGAGTATGGGTAAACGGAGAATTAACAAGTACGTTTACACCTTTTCAGAGAAACAGTGAGCAAGTAACAGAGTTGGCTTTGCCATTGAATGCGGGGTCAAATTCAGTCGTCGTCCATGCTGAAGAGTTATATGAACGTGATACTCAGTTCTTTTTCGAATTAACCTCCTTAGACTCGCGTTCAATTCAGGCAAGCCTTGCCAGTATTAATAGCGAAAACCTAAAAGCATTAGAGGCATTTGTTTCGCAGCTGGTTTTTGAAATGAACGTTGTTTCTCATCAGTTGTACTTTGATAGCTCTTGCCAGATGGATGGACAGGTTCAGGTCTCGGGCAATGTAATTGGGATGTCGAATGAAGAAGAAACAGATGAACCGGTATCGATACAAGTAGTCAATGAAGGTGAAACGCAATTTAGCGTTGTGTTACCAACATCGCTTAAGCCTGCACATTATTCTTTGGCTTTAACATTCTGCTGGCGTGATATCAAAATTACGCGTCACTTTGGTATTAATATTATGCCAGGTGCGAAAGCACAAGTTAGTCTTTCCTTAGTAAAGCGCAAGGCGGATGCTTTGCAATATACCGCCAGTGAAGGGATGGATATCACGGGTAAGCTACTGGCGTTACTCGAGTTAAACCAACACACAGAGCAAGCTACTTCAATTTTGAATCGTACCCTGCAAAAGATAAGTGTACGTGAAGACTGCTCAGACTTTTGGATGGTATCTGTTCTGTGGGCTTGGAAACAACATAGCTACACTCAGCTGCCAGATAAAATGTGGGATCGAACACGTTCGTCAATTCTTGGCTATCGGTATTGGTTGGATGAACCTGGTAATGATTCGATGTGGTTTTGGAGTGAAAACCATGTGCTGTGTTTCCACGTATCACAATTACTCGCAGGGCAATTCTTCCCACGTGAACAATTTCTTTGTTCTGGCCGGACTGGATTGCAGCAACAGGAGGTTGCAACTGAGCGCTTGCATCGTTGGTTCGATCATATTCTTCTAAATGGACTAACAGAGTGGAATTCATCCTGCTATTACCCGATTGACTATATTGGGCTATTCGCGCTGTATGAACTTGCTGAGTGTGAGTCGATCCGTGAGAAGGCGAAAACGGTAATTGATCGTTTGATGTTAATGGGAGCTATTCACTATCAAGATGGTGTTGCTGGTGGCACGATGGGCAGGGTCTATGAAAAAGAACTCATGGCCAATGAAATGACTGAATTAGCTGGATTTGGTCATGTAGCGTGGGGAGAAGGTTGGCATACCCGTATGTGTGCATCTCTGCCGATGTTCTGTTTAAGCCAGTACCAGCCATCGGTGTTGACGCATGAAGTTGCGACGCTGTCTGATCGGGATACTGTCGAAGCATACTACACTCTGGGCATGGATCGTTGTGCCAAAGTAGCAGCTTGGAAACAGCGGGGCGTCACCTTATCTAGTGTGATAGGCCACAATACTGGCCTAGCAGGCCATCAGCAGCATGTGCTTGATATTCAATTTGCTCATAACCCGAAAGCACGTCTTTGGATCAACCATCCCGGAGAAGATGTCCCAGGGGGAGACGGACGACCATCTTATTGGGCAGGCAACGGGGTATTACCTAGAGTGATGCAACATAAACAGAGTGCGATGATGGTATACAATTTAGGCGAGAGTCCTCGCTTGGCTTATACCCACCTCTACCTACCAGCAGAAAGCCTCGATGAAGTAGTTGTTGATACACATTGGTGCTTTATCCGTTCGGGACAAGCCTACGCCGTTATTGGTGCATCGAGTCCGATTGAACTTGTTGAGAGTGGTATTACCCGCGGGCGAGAAGTACGTTGTTATGGTACTAAAACCGCTTGGTACGTTTCCGTTGGGACTTTAACCAGCGATTTCGAATCAGTCATTACTGCGTGGAGAAACTCTAATATCTCACTGCGTAATAGCAGCAGTGATTTAACAGCAACAGTTACAGAGCCCGATAATCAGACTTTTACTCTTTCTTGGAGTGGTGAGTGTTATATCAATGATCAACCTTGGTCATTCCCTAAAGATGTTGGCGTAAATCCGATAGTAAAATAATGGTAAGTAGTAAAATGAAAAACAACCATGTTGAACTTCTTAAGCAGTTAAGTTCTGGCCTATGTGGATTAAAGGGTATAGGCGACTTTAACCCGTGTTCTGATAATGAAATAACAATTGAATTTGAAGAGTGGGAATGGGAAATAGGTGTTGGTATATATGGTTTATACCAATATGCGGAATATACAGATAATAAACATTTACTTTGTGCATTAGAAAAATGGTTTGAGGTGCAAATAGAGAAAGGATTACCTGAAGCTCAAATAAATACTACGGCACCTATGATAACGCTAGCCTTATTAGCGGAGAAAAACCAAAGGCAAGATTGGCATAAACTAATTAATGACTGGGCTGACTATTTAATTAACTCATTACCGCGGGTCTATGGTGGTGGCTTTCAGCATGTAGTGAAAGAAAGACTGAATGAGGGGCAGTTATGGGACGATACTTTATTCATGACTGGTTTATTTCTTGCCCAAGCAGGAAGATTGTTAAATCGGAAAGAGCTGATTCATGAGGCTGAATTACAGTTCTTGACCCATGCCCAGTACTTGGCCGATAAGAAAACAGGGTTATGGTTTCATGGCTGGACGTCTGAAGGGAGCCATAATTTCTCCGAGGTGTTTTGGGCTCGGGGTAATGCATGGATAACGGTGGCGATCCCAGAGTTATTTGCATTAGTTGGTGAACAGCTTAACCCTGCAGTGAAACAGCATCTTACTTCTTTGTTTAGGCGTCAGGTAGATGCATTGATTACTCATCAAAGTCAAAACGGCATGTGGCATACAGTGCTAGATGATGATAGCTCTCCACAGGAATCGTCTGCTGTTGCTGGCTTTGCTTACGGTATGTTGCGTGGTTGCCGAGTAGGGTTAATTGATAATGAAAAGCGACATCGGGTTACCCAGTCAGGATTGTCTGCGCTTAATGCGGTGATTACGAGAATAGATAGTAAAGGTATTTTGCTGGAAGCGTCGGATGGTACTGCTATGGGACATGATATTCAATACTATTTTGATATCCCCAATACCCCAGTTCCCTATGGGCAAGCATTAGCCATGATGTGTATTACAGAGCTAATTCAAGGAGAGTGGATTTAATAACGCCTCACCCTACACCAGTTTAATAAAATATAAATTAAAAAGGCAACGTGATGACAATAACAGAGAAAAGACAGGTAGGTTGGAAAAATATAATTGCATGGGGGTCTGGAGATATATTTGGTAGCGGTGCTGGCACCATTATAGGTTTGTGGATGCTTTATTTCTATACGCAAGTTGCAGGGCTTTCACCCATTGAAGCGGGTTTGATATTTGCTATTGCAAAAGTATGGGATGGTTTTACTGATCCAATCGTTGCTTATATTACTGATAATATAAGAACTCGATTTGGGCGTCGCCGCGTATTTATTCTTTTTGGAGCACCTTTCCTTCTCGTATTCGGGTTGATGTTTATTTCAGGGTTTGGATTTGGTTATTATTTAGCAACGTACTTACTATTCAATACAATGAACACAATTGTAATGACACCATATAGTACGCTGCCAAATGAAATGACGGATGACTACCAGACTCGAACTAAGATGAGTAGCTGTCGGATGACGTTTGGCCAAATAACGGCTTTCCTTGTGACGTTCATCCCTGGGCTTATCATGGCACGTGTTGCTGATCAGGCTGAAGCCTTTATGTATATCGGCGGCTTATTCGCAGTGTTATTCACTTTGCCTTGGGTATTCATTTATCGTTATACATGGGAATGCGACCCGGCTTTATTACCACCTAAAGAAGATATTGGAGGCTTTAAAGACACACTGATCCACCTTTACAAAGAAATGGCGACGACGTTCCAATTGAAAGCGTTCCGCTTCCATTTGATGATGTACATCGGTGGCTCAGTTGCGCTAGATATTTTCGGTTCGCTGTTCATGCACTATATGACAATGGTTATAGGGATGACGCCAACTCAAGGTGGTACTGCACTGAGTGTCATGACAGCTATGCAGTTTGTCGGTGTTACATTGTTTACTTGGGTAGCGCTTAAGGCTGGTAACTCAAACGCCTTCAAAATTGCCATTGTCTTTATGCTAACAAGCCTTGCTTACTTTGGCCTTCTACCAGGCCTAGGCGGAGAAATGGCTGTACTAGTTCTGGTCGGTGCTGTGATTATGGGCTTGGCACGAGGGGGTATTTACCTTATCCCTTGGGTGGTATTCAACTCTATCCCAGATGTTGATGAAGTATTATCAGGTAAACGTCGTGCTGGTATTTTCTCGGGTGTGATGACCCTCGGTCGTAAGATTTGCCAAGCGACAGCAATGTTGATAGCTAGTATTGGCTTACAATATTTTGGATTTGAATCAGGCGCAGAAGTACAAACTGTTGAAACAATTAATGGCGTGTACTGGTTATTCCTATTGGCACCAGCGGTATTGGCAATGGTGGCATTTTACGGTGCAGTGCGATTTAAGTTGAACAAAGAAAATCATGAGATTCTAGTTGCTGAAGTGAAACGACTAAAAGACGGCGGCGCAAAAGAAGAAGTACCTGCGGAAGCGAAGCAAGTTGTTGAAATGCTAACAGGCTGGGAATATGAATACACTTGGGGAAATAAGGCGGCAAAAAAGAAAGTTGCGAACCGTTTGTTAGAAGCGACGAAGTAAATAAAGGGGGAGGATGAGCTGCTCTTATTAATATGACCTAAATCACCCCCTATGCTGAAAGCAAAGTAATGTGCTTTCAGCATTCTTACGGCTAGATCAATAGATAGCGATAAAAAGTATTTAATTAAGATAATTCATAGGCGTTCATAATGATTAGGTTTGGCTTGGATATTGGTGGAACAAAAATAGAAATTGTAGCCTTTAATACGGAAGGCGAAAATATTTATAACCAGAGAATAAAAACGCCAGATAACTATAAAGACTTTGTCACGGCTGTTTGCCGTTTAATATATAAGGCTGAAGATCATTTAAATTGTAAAGGTAGTATTGGCGTTGGTATTCCGGGAACGATTTGTTCCGAAACTGGGCTTGTTAAAAATGCCAACTGTACATTTCTTAATGGCCAAGATTTTAAGAGTGACTTGCAGGTACAATTAGAGCGGGATGTGTATATCGCAAATGATGCTAACTGTTTCGCTCTTTCTGAAGCTGTAGATGGTGCAGGAAGTAGTGGTCATGTTGTGTTTGGTGTGATCTTAGGGACTGGATGCGGCGGCGGTTTAGTGGTGAATAAGCAGGTTTTGATTGGGCCGAATGGTACTGCTGGTGAATGGGGACACAACCCTTTACCGGGTTATAGCGTTGCTGAAGATGGGCAAGAGCAGAAGTGTTATTGTGGTAAAAGTAACTGTATTGAACGTTATATCTCGGGCTCTGGGTTAGAAATGCAGTACCTGCAACGTTTCGGTCAATCTCTATCAGCTGCTGATATTATAACGGGGGTGCACTCTGGCGAGATGAGTTGCCGATTAGCTTACTATCAGTTAATTGATCAAATTGCTCGTAGCTTTGCAACGATTATCAGTATGGTAGATCCTGACGTCATCGTTATAGGTGGCGGTCTTTCTAACGTATCTTCCCTTTTTGATGATATTCCGCAGCAACTTTCACGCTATGTGATGGGGAATGAGTGCCGTACTAAAATATTACCTGCAAAATTTGGTGATAGTAGTGGTGTTCGTGGAGCTGCATGGTTGCCTCTTTTTCGATAAATTTATGAAATTCTATTATGGAACTAACTTCTAAATTGTCTCGGCAAAGTATAATGCCAATTACGTTGCTGAGTTTAGTGTTTTTCATCTGGGGCCTATTAACGTCACTAAATAGTATGTTGGTTCCTTTTTTAAGAGATGTATTTGAACTTAATTATGTTGAGTCAATGTACATACAACTGACTTTTTATATTGCGCCATTCATAGTTTGTCTTCCAACCGCTTTTTTAATGGGAAAAACAGGGTATGTAGCGGTCATACGGCTGAGTCTAGGATTATTAACTCTTGGGTGTCTCCTGTTTGTTCCAGCGTCCTCATTGTTTTCATATCCGTTATTTTTGTTGGCTATTTTTGTACTAGCCTCTGGTATTGCGGCGCTGCAAGTTGCTGCTAATCCATTTGCGGTGTCTTTAGGGTCAGCAGAGACTGCAGCGGCAAGGTTAACATTCTGCTCGTCGATTAATTCGGTGGGGACGACGCTAGCATCAGCCATAGGAATGGGGGTTTTTATGGCCGCTTTAGCCCAAGGGATTGGTGAAGCAATGATGTCTGTTCAAGTTGCGTATACAGCAATGGGGGGATTGGCTGTATTACTTGCTATGTTATTTAAATGCTCACCAATAACGGTGATAAGTAAGAGTGCACTAGCGACTAGTCGATGGATAGATTTATTGAAACACCGAACATTTATGTATGGTGCTGTCACCATATTCTGTTATGTCGGCGTCGAAGTGGCTGTGGGAACTTTTCTGATCAGCTATTTGACGGATGGTGAAGTATTATCACTATCTTCTTCTAAGGCCGGTGTTTTTGTCTCACTGTATTGGGGAGGAGCATTAGTTGGACGCTTGCTTGGTAGTATTGTTCTTAAAAAGGTTGATGCAAGAAAAATGCTGGCGTTGAATGCGATTTTATCTATATGCCTTGTATTTATCGCAATTTTGTTTCCTGGTCTTGTTGGTGCCTGGAGCCTTACTCTTATTGGACTATGTAATTCTATAATGTATCCAGTTATTTTCTCTACTGCAGTGAAAGGGCTTGGTATTCTTGCTGGTAGAGCCTCGGCTATTTTAATTATGTGTAGTATTGGTGGTGCTTTACTTCCGTTGGTGCAAGCGTTAATAGCCGATAGGGTGGGTTTAGTTTTATCATTTACTGTTCCGATTGTCGGCTACTTAGTCATTTTATCATTTGGTATGCTTGAGCATAAGCTAGCTAAAGCTTAATTTGGTATTCATGACAGTTAAAAAGGCTCTTCCTTTCAGTTGGAAGAGCTTTTTTATATTTTGCATTTAGGTTGCAGTACTTATCAGAAAGTTTATTTTTAAAGCTTGTTAGATAATTAATGATTGATAAGTGGAGGGAAAATTAGTTATTTATATACTAAATGATCATGTTCCACTATGTGGGATTCTCATCCCGCAAAATGGAACATTGAGCGTCATCACATTTTATGAACCTACTGACAGGTATATTTATTATTAACGAAGAGGAAGAAGGTTTCACCATGATTGAGGTGCCACTTAATAACCCTCTAATGCGCTGGCAGAATGCTTGATATGAAGTCGCTACTTTGCGTAGTTAAACATAAGGCCCGCATTATAGGTCTTATTCATTGCTTGAAGAAAAATGAAGCCCAGTGAAAAATTTGCAATGTTTCATGAATTTCGATTAGTGCAGGTTTTTCATCATCAATATCATTAACATCGTCAATATCATTAGTTGAAGAACAAGACATTAATAAAATAGATATTGAAATTATTGCCAGTTTTCTCATATATAAGCCTTTACTTTAACGCCTCGATTTTATTTGTATGTTACATTTTTGTATTTAAAATGCTCTGTGATAACGAGAGCAGTTTCACTAAGTACTATTTTTATAGTACTAGTGTGATAATTCTTTCTATTACCCATTTTTCGTTCTAAATCGTACATGCATTTTTGGAACACTGCAATAGAACGGTGTATTATTGTCTTTTTTTGTGAGTGGAAAACTGGGTAATTTGATTTTGTTATCTGTTTTCATTAATCGATAGTTACTGATGATGGTTGTCCGTGCTATTTTTTGACAAGGATTTTATTATTCCTTCTAGATGCGAGATCCAGTAACACTGAATCTAACGGCTACCATTTGGTTGGTACGGAACACAACATTAGGCTAATACTAGCTTTTCCGAGTTAAATAGGCTTATATTTCATTTCGTGTCAGCCTGTTTAATCTATACAAAAAACCATCAATTTAGGTGTGTTTTTAATACTGCTTGTTTTCAAAATTAAATGTTTAGACACATTTACACACTGAATTGTTTATTGAGTGAACAAGCGGTTTTTGAAGTGATATATTTTTATTGCTTCTATTATTGAATAACTCTATAAAATGCCAGCTTGTGACGAAACTACTAGAAAACACAGGAATGGATGCGATTATGTGCTTATAAATCACTAAAAGTCAGCAAATGAACACAACATCATTAATTAAAATTCTCAAAGGATAAAGTTAATGATTTGCAAATGTGGTACGTCTAATCAGTATGTTCGCGTTAGAAGGAAACTTACGTGGAAAATGTTAGGTTATAAAGCGTGTTTTAAATGCGTAGCTTGCCAAAGCGTTATAAAATTAAGGTGATTAGACAGAAATAACTGAACCGCCTACGGGCGGTTTTTTTATGCGTAAATTTTTGCGGCTATCCTTGCCGCATTTTTTTAGGCCTTATCAGTATGCCTTGTACATAGCCTTCCTTTGTTCTTCAGCTTGATATGCTCAGTTAGGTTGTGGGTCTTATTACTGATGAAACACTTGCATCTAGCACCTGTAGTCGTTATCTGTGAGCATTGGATCAGACCAGCATCGTTCAGCCAAGCAAGGTAATCAATGTATCTTTCTTTGTGGTAGTGGACGATTAAATCTTTTGGATTCTTAATGAAATAAACAAGTTCACCAAAACTTAAGTTGATTTTATCCGTTACGTTCATTGGATTTTTAAAATGAACTTCAAACTCAGGTACATTTTCGTTATCAAATATAACTCTGTTTAGTTTTATGTATGGAGTATCAAAGTTAATAGTTAATAATGCTTGTATGTTAGCCAATGATTCGTTTATTTTGTTTTCAAATTGTTTGTTTAACATGTTAATCCTATTGCCATATATTCTGTTTTTTATTCTAAATATAATCATTGTTTAATTGGTGGTGTTTTATATGCGCGCTATTTTCGTTTATTACTGGATTTTTACCAATTGATTGTGTCTATAGCATTGATAGGTTTAAGCATGACTAATAGCCGCCGCTGTATCCAATAATAGGTAGGTCTAGTATCAAGTTTGAAGTAGTAGTAATGGCTCTTTCAGTTTTAGGTTATTTTTTCTGTCAGTAAATTTAACAGTACAATAAGTAATGCTATGTAAGTGACTGTAATATAAGGGGAGCAAGCATGGCATATTTATTGCATAAAGTGGTATCTGACTTAGTAGTTGAGGTTATGCTGATGCCTATATCCATTCTGTATCTAGTAATGATATGCCTATTTATACCTTTAAAAGCTATGGCTGTGCCGATGCCTGCAAGCTACGAATCGAGTGCCGATGCTGAGTTTTCGATTTCACTCTCTGATGAAAGTGGCTCAATTGGTGTGGCAGAATCTTCTCGCACTTTTTTCGACGGTACATCAGAAGGGGATGCTCGCTTTAGGTGGGATTATGAGTGGGAAGTTGTATCCGACGACCCGAATGATGCGGCTATAAAGGCAGAAGCTAATACGCTTGGGGAAGCAACGAATGGTCGGGTTGAATCCAGTTTGATTTTGGGGCTAACAATTACAATCATCTTAGATGAAATCAGTTCGATCATCTTTAGTGAACCCGTCTTTAACGCGAGTGCATCTGCTAATGGAGGGGAAGAACCGCAAGGGTCAGCATTTTCTCGAGCAGCTGCGTCTGGCGCGTTTTCAGGTGATTTAGGCGAATTTTTTGGCGCACAAACATTTAGTGATATTAGCGCTGGCACTTATGTTATTGAGTGGGCTGGGTTAGACGTTGCAGGAGCAGCAGAGCGACGCATCCCCGAGCCAACCACATTTTTATTATTTCTCGCCGGTATATTAGGTGTTGGTAGTCTACGAAGATTTAATGACTAATCGGAAAGGTAAAAAGCCCGCTAAACGCTATAGCGGGCTTTATGTATATAGTCTTGATTAACGATTACAGCGTAGAGATATAGTGAATCACTAGGTTCTTAACAAACTTTTGGTTGTCTGTTGCTGTTGATGGGTCGTACTTTCCGTTGTTGGTCAGGTTGTTAGACAGAATACGAACACCTAAGAAAGGGACTTTGTAAGCTTCAGCCATCATTGCTGCAGAAGCTGTTTCCATTTCTTCAACGCTGGTGCCGTAGTTTTCGTGTAACCAGTTCATACGGTCAATTTCATTGTTCCAGAAATTCGCTGAAGCAATAGTTCCTTCAACCACTTTACCGCGCTTGTGCGTTTCTTTTACTGCATGCGCAGAAGCAAGTAGGTCTTTGTTACCTGCGTAGTAGCGAACTTTTTCAGCATCTGCTGCTGCATCACCTTCACCTGCACTGCTTTCCGATGCCATAACATCCATAGGGATCCAGTTCATTGGGTTTGAACCTTCGCCTTCAGCAAGTCTAGGTGTTTTGAAGTTACCTGCATTGAATGAACGCTTACCTAATACGATATCACCAACATTCAGTGACTTGTCGTGACCGCCTGATGTGCCTTGGTTGATGATGGCACGTGGATTGTAACGCTCAATAGCGATTGCAGTCGCAGCCGCTGTGTTTTCAACGCCTTTACTTGTTTTGGTCACAACAATCGGATAATCGTTCAAAGTACCAATGTAAAAGATAAAGTTGCCAGTGTGTTCAATTTTCACATCTTTCAAAAGGCCAGCAAAATATTCAGCTTCAATTGGCATTGGACCTTGAATCAGAATTGGCTGCTTGGGTGCATCGTGCGAAGGTACCGTGACACTTTTCACTGTGTTTGCTGAAGCAACAGAAGCAAAGATCATTGCACTTGCAGCAAGTAAGACTTTTTTAGACAGAGTAAACATAGAACACACATTCCTAAATTGGTTGGGCATGGTTGGTTAATGAGTTATTAGTCATTAACTGGGCGGGAATATACCTCGCGCAACCGTTTGCGTCACTATGCGCAAATGTAAGTAAATGTGTTTTACTTGCATATCTTTATGAATATTAAAGAGTAATTTAACATTCTGTGTTGTAACTTATTTTTAGGTGCTTCAGAGGGGCAGAAACATACCCGTAGATTCATTAGTCAGTATGCTTCTGCCGTGGTTGCTTATCCTATTTTGATAGCTTTACGGTGTAAGTATCGTAATCACGTAATAGGTAGAGAGCTAAACATGCAGCGAGCATTGGCCACGCGGCAAAGAACAAGAGGTTATTGAACGGGTCTAAGTATTTGCCAAATGCTGATAGCGTTGAAACGAGGTGGAGAACGAGGATCGCAAGATAGGTTTTATTTCGCCATAGCCCTAATACAAATGCGATCAAGAATAAGATTTGACCGATCCCGAGTGAAATCATAACTCCAGGACTTATATTTAAGCCATAGAACCCTGAAAATACTTTAATTGCATGTTCGGTTAATACGATTTTATCTAACCCCCAAAAAAGGAATACTATAAATATACCAATTCTTAGTACAAGAAGACTTATTGAAAGGTTCGACTTTAGTTTATTTTCCATATTTATTTCTCTATTTACATTCATTGTTGATAGGTTTTGTTTAGCACGGTGGTGATGTTGATAACAATTGTTATATATACTCGATATTCCAGTGTGTATAGATGTCGAGAGAAAAGACCACGAAGGTATGTATATTATTTCAAAAAATATTATTATTTAAAGTGTTTCGTGTTAAGTTTATAATTATAAAGGCGTTTATATTTCATTTGGTTCGAGTCGTTATCATGTGGGAGATGTAATATATAGATACACCTCTAATTTAAAATAATATGAATTATTTGTGGGGGAGCGGTCATAAGTAACAACACTACTTTAAACTTTGATAGCTAAATTTATATGATAACGAATATATTCAAAACAAAATTTATCAGGAAAACACATTCATCGAGAAAAAGGCGATATGAGCTACTGGTAAGTGATTATGGAAATGATTTATATCGATATGCGTATTGGTTATGTAAAAACCAACATGATGCAGAAGATTTAGTGCAAGAAACTTACCTTAGAGCTTGGCGGTTTATTGATGATTTAGCGGATGATAAAGTTGCAAAATCATGGCTGATAACAATATTAAGGCGTGAGAATGCTCGCCGTTTTCGAGTTAAACCCGTTGAATACATTGATATAGAAGAGTGCTATTTATTTACGGAAGACTCAGGTTCTGATGATAATGAGATCCTACGTGAAAAGATTTTAGGTCTAAATGATAAATACCGAGAGCCACTACTCTTACAAGTACTTATGGGCTTTACCGCTGAAGAAGTGGCAGAGATCCTTAGTCTTAAATTGAATACCGTTCTTACTCGGTTAGCACGTGCCAAAAAGCAGCTGAGGGATGAGCATGTAGAGACTAACGGAGTAAGGTGTGAAGCATAAGGTCACGTCATTAAGTGAGTATAGAGCTAGACAGGATGCACATGAACATCGGGTTAGAGGTGCCGTTTATATTGACGTCCCTAAAGGGCTTTCATCGAGGTTACTCGATATTCCCAATGAAGGAGTGCCAGTATGCCGTTCTAGGCGTCGTGGGGTTTGGGGGGCAGGGTTGGCATTAATAATAATGAGCTTGGTTATGTTTACTACTGATTCTGTTAAGCCAATTCAGTTTGAGTCCGACAACTACATTCCGTTAGCCATGAATCATATTTCCAATCAAGGCGATTTTCTTGACGATATTAATGAGCGAGTCACATTGGAACAAGTGAACATGAAGCTTGCGCCATTTGGTTCTAAATTTGAGCATTTACCTGGTCAGATTTATTACGTTAACCATTGTAACTTTGGCGATGAAACAGTATTTCAGATGATAGTTGGAACCACACAGGGTGAGCGTGTGAGTGTTTATCTTGTGCCCAAAAAAAGCCAAGGGCAGAAGACATTTGATGAAGACTCTGTAAGTGGTGTCCAAACGCCGTATGAGACGCAAAGTCTTGTCGTGATTAGCGATGATATGGCAATTTCGAGTGATATCTCCCAACAGATGAAAGCAGCAATGAAATGGGATGTCATCTAGTCATTCATCTAGCGGGTTATGACCTTATTCATGGTTATATAGCTAAAAGGTTTATAAGTAACAGTTCAAAACCCTTGCGCGTTATCGATGGTCAGATTATGATTTTAGTTATTGAACGTTTGTTCAAAAACTACAATCATCTCAAGAGACACAGCTAGGAGAGGCAGATGGGTACCGATTATATTCCACCTAAAGTATGGATTGATGATAGTGAAAATGGCGGAGAGTGGGCAAGCATCAATCGTCCCGACTCAGGTGCACGGCATGAGCAAGCGTTACCTGTCGGCTCGCACCCATTCCAGCTGTACTCACTCGGCACACCGAATGGACAGAAAGTCACTATCATGTTTGAAGAGCTATTGGCAGCAGGGGTTATTGAAGCCGAATATGATGCACATCTGATTAATATTGGTGATGGTGATCAGTTCTCGTCTGGCTTTGTTAGCGTTAACCCAAATTCAAAGATCCCAGCTTTAGTCGATAGCTCCGGTGAGAATCCGGTTGAAGTCTTCGAATCTGGTTCTATCTTGCTTTATTTGGCTGAAAAATTTGGCCATTTTTTGCCTGAAAATATCGAAGCAAAAACTAAAGTCATGAACTGGCTATTTTGGTTACAAGGCTCAGCACCTTATTTGGGGGGTGGTTTTGGGCACTTCTATGCTTATGCGCCAGAGAAGTTCGAATACCCAATTAATCGATTTTCAATGGAAGCTAAGCGCCAGTTGGATGTGCTTGATAAGCAATTAGCATCGAATGCTTTTATAGGCGGTGATGAATACAGCATTGCTGATATGGCGATTTGGCCATGGTATGGCAACTTAGTACTGGGTCGAATTTACGATGCTGCAGAGTTCCTTCAAGTTGAAAAGTACACGCACTTACAACGTTGGGCTAAAGAGATTGAAGCCCGCCAAGCCGTTCAACGTGGCCGTATTGTGAATCGAAGTTGGGGGGAAGAGTGGGAAATGGTGCCAGAGCGCCATAGTGCTGCAGATATTGATAATGTTTTAAAGCTAAAGCCCTAAATCGAATACTTTTATCCTGTCAGTTTGACTTAAGGCTATGGCTATGGCTTAAGCTGGCAGGTACCATCAACCCTCTTTATAAATGTTACCTGTCTGCTTTCATTGATCAGAGATACTTCATCTAGGCGCAGAGGTATATCTAAACCCATTAATTTTTTGTTAAATGTTCACGCATTAGATCGCAAATCTGTGCGTATAGCGTCTGATTGAAAGTATTGAATGTATTACCTACAGCGGTAATCAACCCATATTGATAACGTGGAAGGTCGATAATAGGCCGAGCAATGATATTGGAATACTGTCCTCCTTGCAGCAATACGCTGTTCACGATAGAAATGCCAATTTCAGCAGAGACTAATGAGCAGGCTACATCCACAGAGTGCGCCTCTACAATAATATTGGGAGTCACCTGATAGCGCTGAAAAAAACGATCAATATCTTTGCGAGAACCACTCTTCTTACCAAGTAATATCAAAGGTTCATCGTGCAGTAGCTCCGCGGTAATTGTGTGCTGGGCTGTTAATGCATGTGACCTTGGCATAACACAAATTGATGCACCCGATGCGACGGGGGTGTAGTTGAATCTCGGATTATTATAGATACGAGTGAATCCAATATCCGCTTTACCAGACTCTACGCATTCTTCGATAAATGAATAATTCCCTGTAATTAATTCTACCAATAGATAAGGGTGATCTTGACGCAGCTGAAGTAATAGTTGCGGAATTAGAGATGAAGAGAAGGTATAAGGAACGGCTATTTTTATTGTTTCTTTGCTTAAACAGCCTTTTTTGATTTCTTGGGCCTCTTCATAAAGATGTTCAAGTTGGTCGAGTGATTTTAGCGCGTTTGTTAACAAATTTTTATTTTCAGGCTTAATTATTAACCGACCTTTTTTCCGATCAAATAACGCTAGATCAAGTTCTTGCTCTAGCTGCGTAAGTAAACGACTGATGCCTGATTGTGATACACCGAGCTGCAAAGCCGCGGAACTTGTTGATCCCGTCGTCATTATCGCCCTGAGAGTCGTAAGTTGTTTTATGTTCATAATGCCTTGTCTGCATAGGAGTATGATGATCTGTCATACCCTTGTGAGGGAATATAATTGATTGTTATGTTGATAAAATGTAAACATAACAACGAGAACTTATACATGACAATAAAAGAATCGACGATGCCAAGTCAATTGTCACCTGAAATCCAGGTTGCCCCCCAAAAAAAGAAATCCATGAACCCTGTCATCATCCTACTTTTTGTGGTGTTGGCTGCGGTGTTCATGACCTATTTTTTAGATTCAGGTGCGTTTGAACGTAACGGAAAGTTAATTGTTCCTGGTACCTACCAAGTATTAGAAAAAGACGTATCGGTGTCGAACCTACTTGGCATTTATTCTGAAGGCAGTGACGCTAAAGCTGTCAGTTTGTTGGATGCGCTAGTCAGTATTCCCCAAGCGATCAATAAGCAGTCTGGCATGATATTTATGGTGCTGTTTATCGGTGGAATGTTTGGTGTGCTCAACAAGGTGGGGGCGATAGAGACGGGGCTTGAACGTATGCTGTCTGTCACCAAAGGAAATGTATACCTATTAGTACCTGCCATGATGATTGCTTTTTCGATGGGCAGTACCTTCATGGGAATGGCAAAAGAATATTTGTTAGTTATCCCTATGGTGGTGGCAATGGCCCACCGAATGGGCTTGTCTAGCATTGTTGGATTAGCCATTGTGGCGATCCCGGTTAAAGTCGGCTATTTGGCTTCTATAACCAACCCTTACGCATTATCTATTGCACAGCCTTTGGTTGATGTTCCCGTTTTTAGTGGCATGGGAATGCGTGTGCTGGTTTATGTTGTGTTGATGGTTGTCGGTATTCTTTATGTATTGCGTAGTATTCGTAAAGAAGTGAAGAATGTGACGATCGAAGCGGGATGGGATGCATCTCCACTTCCTACACGCCATGCGTTGGTATTGCTGATTCTGGGGTTGGGGATAGGTTTTCTCGTGTATGCCTCTCAAACATGGCATTGGAAATATAATGAACTATCCGCTTATTACCTCGCGCTAGGAGTGATCTTTGCGGTCGTAGGGGGACTGAACAGCAATGAAACTGTCGATGCGTTTGTGTCGGGCATGAAGAAAGTATTGATTGCTGGCGTGTTGATTGGCCTTGCAACATCTGTTTCGCTACTACTGGCTCAAGGTCAGGTACTTGATAGTATTATTTTTGCTCTTTCGTCTGTAGTGGGTGAAAACAATGCGACGTTTGCTGCCTTCGGCATGTTTTTTGCCCAGTTGGTGATTGATGTTGCCATCCCATCGACATCAGGACAGGCAGCGGTGACAATGCCGATTTTGGGTCCTTTAGGTCAACTGGCTGGTGTCGATCCACACACTACTGTATTGGCATTTTTGATGGGTAATGGTGCAACAAATATCATTACACCAACATCAAGTGGGTTGTTGATTTTCCTTGCTACCGCACAGGTTGGCTGGGGGCAGTGGGCAAGGTACATTTTCCCATTCTTTTTAATTATTATTCTCTTTGCGTTGCTTTTCCTCTCAATAAGCTTGTCGGTTTACGGTTAGGGAATAGTCATGAAAGTATTAAAAGACAATATGGTAGCAACGCGTGATGGCGTGCTGTTAGCTACCGACGTGTACCTGCCGCAAAATTTTGACTGCAGTATGGAGGCGGGTTCATTACATCAATCTTGGCCTGTTATTATTGAAAGAACCCCCTATAACAAAGCTGCACCATCACGTTCAGAAGTGGATTTATCAGGGCATTTGCTAACACGAGAAGAAATGGCGCGGGCGTTTACTGATGCCGGTTTCGTCTGCGTTTTTCAAGATTGTCGAGGGCGCTATAAGTCGACAGGCACTTTTACGAAATATATTAATGAAGCAGAAGATGGTTTCGATACTTGCGAATGGATTCATCAGCAACCGTGGTGTAATGGCTCAATAGGCAGCATGGGGCTATCATATGCTGCACATACACAAATGGCAATGGCGTGTTTAAATCCTCCTGGTTTAGCTTGCATGGCATTGGATTCAGGCGGTTTTTCTAGCGCTTATGAGTGCGGTATTCGTCAAGGAGGTGCGTTTGAATTGAAGCAAGCCACTTGGGCTTACCGTCAAGCATTAGTGAGCCCTGAAGCGAAAGCGGATCCGATCGTGAAACGCGCGCTAGAAAGTGAAGATATTATTGAGTGGTTCAAGCAAATGCCGTGGAAGCGCGGGCATTCGCCCCTTAGGCATTTACCGGATTATGAAGCGTATTTATTAGAACAATGGGAAGCGGGTACGTTTGACGACTTCTGGAAAGGCTCGGGCATTTATACGCTTGATAGCTACCAACATATCCCGGATATCCCGATTTTACTGATGTCTAGTTGGTACGATGTTTATGTGAAAAGTACGTTAGATAATTACCACGCCTTAAGTGAACAAAACACCGCCCCAGTGTCACTCATTATGGGCCCTTGGCTTCATGGTGACCGTAATGTGACGCATTGTGGTGATGTTGAATTTGGTGCTCAGGCATCATTCGACACCAATGTGGCACAGAGCTGGTTACAGCAACGTATCGATTGGTTCCGGCGCTGGTTATTAGATGCCAATTTACCGGAACAAGCCAAAGTCAGTGTGTTTCAGATGGGGGGAGGCGATGGGAGCAAAACATCTCAAGGTAAACTCAATCATGGTGGGCGTTGGATACATACGACACAGTGGCCGCTACCACATACCCAAATGAAACAGTGGTATTTACGTTCGGGTGGGGAATTGAGCCACGAACCAGAAATAACACCTGCCTGCTTGAGTTACTTATTTGACCCTCGGCATCCTATGCCCACAATTGGAGGCGCATTAACATCAGGGAAGCCAGTGTTTGTTGGTGGGGCGTTTGATCAAACTGAAGACCCACGGTTCTTCGGAACGAATGGGAACAACTTACCGCTATCGGCACGCAAAGATGTGTTGGTGTTTGAAACGCCAGTATTAACACAAGATTTTATCGTGTCAGGGAAAGTGATGATAAAACTCTTTATCGAAAGCGATGCGTTAGATACGGATTTCACCGCTAAATTAGTCGATGTTTATCCGCCGAATGACGATTATCCGCAGGGCTTTGCAATGAATATTTCTGATGGGATTTTTCGCTGCCGTTATCATCACTCTTACCAAAAACCACAGTTATTGCAACAAGGTAAAGTGTATGAAATTGAGATAGAAGCGTTTGCAACGTGTAATGTATTTAAGCGGGGGCATCGAATGAGGCTTGATATTTCCAGTAGTAATTTCCCTAAGTTCGATGTCAATCCTAACAGTGGAGAGCCTGAAGGAACAGCTCAACTGATGACAGTCGCAAAAAATACAATCCATTTTTCTTCAGCTCTCTCATCATCATTGATGTTAGAGGTAATTGAAAATTAGGATTTTGAGCGTCATAGCACCGCAGACATTGATAATATTTAAAGCTTAAGCCGTAGCCTTTGGTTTTACGAATATGTTTCATTTCTTTTGCCATCTCTTTGTTAAAAGAGATGGCTTTATTATTTTGTTGAACGTTTATTTGAGACCCTGATTTTGGTTGATAAAGCAAAGATATCTTGGAGACATTAAAATGTTATTAAGATCAAAATAAAGACATTACAGTGACATATCACTATCGATAAGGTGATGAAATATCGATTGACGTTGATTTGGAGCGAGTAATGTCTTTATACAAGAATTCGGTACCGTGGCTGGTGGTTGCTACGAGTATATTTAGCTTATCCGCAAATGCAGATGAGCAGATTAACCTAGCCACTCAGAACAAAGCGATTTCTATAAGCGCTGAGACGTTAGCGATTACATGGAATGATTTAGAGGTAAATCAGCCCAATCTGGTCATCAATGGCGAAAGGCAGCAAGTTGCCAATTTACGTCGGGTTTCTGGTACGGTATCGAGTTGGACGTTAAAACCAGCCAATATTAGTGTCACGGCGGAGTTAGCCGATGTGCTGACATTAACTTTTACTGCCAACTCACCGAATCAAATAAAGCGGGAAAAACCATGGACCCTGTCATGGTTTGATCTGCCAGAGCAAGCAACTGATGTGCTTTACCTGCCTTTCAGTGAAGGGATGAGGGTGCCAACTAACCATCAAATTTGGATTGAATACCTAGCTCGTTCATATTCGGGCTCGAATACCACCCAAGAACTCAAGATGCCATTCTGGAGTGCAAAGCAGGGTGACAGCTACATTACTTATCATCTAGTTACCGCAACTAACAACCAACTGAACTTTGAATCAAACAATAGCAAGCCCCGAAAGATCAATATGTTGGCATCGCATAACTTTACCACGTTGAATAAGTCACAACCCTTTATTGTGCGTATTAGCTTAGGTAAAGACAACTTATCGGGTGCTAAAGCCTACCGGCAATGGCGGATTGATAATGGCTTAGTAACCCCGTTAGCCAAGAAAATGCAGGCAAACCCAGCATTAGAAAAGTTAGTGGGCGCTAGCAATGTGTACCTATTCGGTCGCGGTCTTATTGATGTCGAAGATGTGGCCGATTGGTGGGGTCTAAAAGATTGGTATTTGAATGACTCAGGGCTAAATGTGCCTGAGCCGGATAAAAAGCAGCTATCTTCCCTGAAGAAAGGAACCACTTGGTTTAGTAAGTATGAAAAGCAGCTGTTGGTTGACAGTATTAATACGGCTTTAGAAACCGAATCTCCTACACCTCAACCACAACTTGAAAATAATGGCATTGAATCACAATATTTGGCTGCACAAGAACGGAAGGCTTGGCTTGTTGAACATGCAGGTCAATATTTAATAGGTCAAGAACGCTGGGGACAAGCGCTGACTGAAGATATGGTGAATACGCTGAAAGAGGCTGGGTTGAGTAAGCTGTGGCTTGGATTTGATAACTGGATGCCTGCTTTTTACCAGCCCGATGTTGTCGAGCACGCTAAATCGGCGGGGTATCTGGTTGCCACTTACGATTCCTATAATACAGCAATCCCCCAAGGTGTGAATGATGGTTGGATGACAGCGCAGCTGCCAGATGAAATCCGCATGGGGTGTGCGATAGAGTTAGTCGATGGCAGTCTTCAAGCTGGCTTTCGAGGTAACGGTTACTACTTGAACCCAAATTGCCAACGTGGCTATATTGAGCAGCGCATCGAAGATATTGTTAAATTTGGCCGCTTTGATAGCCTCTTCCTAGATGTTGATGCTGTTGCTATGGCACGTGAAGACTACCGTGATGGTACCAGTGAACAAGAAATGCTTGATGCCTATAACTCAAGGCTACAATGGATCCCTAATAATGTTCCTGTCATATTAGGCTCGGAAGATGGTAACAGCTTAACCACCGCAGGTATCGCATTTGCACACGGCATGGAGACTGTCGGCTTTGGCTGGCGCGATAAAGACATGAAGGAAAAGAAGGACTCTCCTTATTATCTTGGTCGATGGTATCCAGATCATAAACCGGAATTTTTCTTCCAAAGTGCAGAGGTGAAAGAGCCATACAAGACGCTGTTCTTCGCCCCTCAATATCGAATACCACTATATCAAACCGTATTCCATGATGAAGTGATTAACAGTCATCATTGGCACAGCGACAGCTTGAAGTTCAGTGATGTTAAAGCGGAACGTGACTTGATTAGCATGCTTTACAATACCCCTGCCATGGTTCACCTCGCTCGAAGTGAAGCTGACTCGAAAGATAGCCCGCGTATTAAAGCGCTCCAACATTACCAGCAAGGCTTTTTGCCAATCCATGAACAATTGTGGAATAAAGCATTGGTGAAGTTTGAATGGCTTAGTGACGATGGCTTAGTACAACAAACAACCTACAGTGATGGTTCGGTCATAATCGCCAACTTTAATAATGATACGGTGAAAACAGACAAAGGTACGTTATCTGGCAAGTCAATCAAGGCTGTGTTGGCGAGCGGCGAGGAAGTTAACTGGCAGGTGAGTCAGTAAAGGCAGAAACTTCTCCCCCCACTAGGCTTTAGCTGGTGTGGGGGGTTAATAGGTGGGCATCACAATAACGTTCGTTAATAGCGAGGAATACGCTCATTACTTTCGGTCGTGTTACTTTATATTTATTTTTAATTCAAATGCCTATAGCGCTGTAACCATCAATGATTGACTGAATGTTGGCGGTGCTTCCTCGTTGAATACGACGATAGTGACTCAGCGTTTTGTCTTTGTACTTTGTTGCGATTTCGGCTTGTTCGGCTGAGTTAGATTGCCAAATTTTACTACCGACGGCACTGATCTGCTCATTGTCTCCACGTGTCGATGAAACGAGCATAATTTCATAAAAACGGCGATTTTCTTCAATGAGTATTTCGTGCTTTAAACCAAAATCGTGTTCAATCAATGTTTGGCGCAACGTAAACTGGTGATTAACTGGGCACAGTAAGAAATCAACATTCGCGTGTTGATGCCTTTGATAAATGGTTTCAACCAGTTGGCTCATTAAGTCGCCACCAACACCAGCGATGATGACCAAATGTTTCCCGTCATAGTGCTCAAGGGGGAGTTCTGCGACATCAAGGCAGTGAGTTTGCCAAGCAGATTGGGGATAAAATCGTTGCAGTTTTTTTTCCAGTGCCGCCATTAAGTCCGGAACAATATCAGAAAAATGAATATTTTCGGCAACTTGCCGAGACAGTAGCGCAGCACCGATAAGTCCATGGTCACAGCAACAATCCCAAATGTGGGTATAGTTCGGTGGTACCATTTGCTCGATTTTTTTCAATCTTTTACTGAGTTTCACGGGAAATGCCTAATTAACATTTAAAACGCGCGCATTGTAATGGTTTTTAGCCTTTTAGCGAAGTAGGGGAGCCAATAAAGTGCCGTATCCGTCATAATCGCAACTTTAACAATGCTACGGTGAAACAGATAAAGGCACGTTATTTGGCAATTCAATCAAGGTTCTGTTGGAGGGCGATGAGGAAGTTAACTAGCCAGTAAAACTAGAAACTTGTCCCCCTCGGTTGGTTTGAATTGGTAGTGGGGATTTTTTATCTGTGGTGCTGTGACTTATTTTTGGACAGAAGTGAGTTATACGCTTTGCTAAATTAGTTAACTACGGATTAGTTTTGGTTATTGTTACATGGCTCTATAGCTATAACGTGTAGATATGGTCATCATATAGCTGCCCTTGAATTTCATAAGCATTTGGTTCGACTTTTGATAAGTTGAAGCCACACTTTTCTAAGACTCTTTCTGATGCAATGTTGCCTTTGGTAACTACGGCGTTATAGCTATTTATCTCACTAATATCTTGTGACCAAGCTAATAAAGCCTCAAGTGATTCAGTCGCATAGCCTTTACCATGGAAACTCGGTAACAGTAGATAGCCAATTTCCGCTACACCGCCAGTCAAGTTGAAACCTGTTACTCCAACCTTGTTTCCAGATTCTTTTTCTGTGATTACCAAGCATAGCCAGTGCTCTGAATCTGCTGTCCAGTTTGGTAGCCTAGACTCAAAACCTGCCTTAATATCAGCCTCGCTCGGCTCATCAAAACACAAAGCGATTATCTCTGGATCAGTCTGAAGCTCATAGTATAGAGACCAATCCTCGTTAGATAATTGTCTCATGGTTAAATACTTTGTTTCGATATTGATAGTCATAAGGTGCCAGTTTTCAAATCAGTTTTGTGAAGAATATACACACTCTCTCATTAGGAACTCTCAGTCAACATCAAAGCCCAACTATCTAGGAATGGGGCAAACCCGAGTTGGTTAGATCTAGCCAGCACACTGCCGGGCGGAAGTTTATGGTAGTTGATCGTCACTCGCAAAAGACTTAACCATATCGTGCTGATGCAACCCTTTTCCAAACCCATCATTTACGATTGTCGTTGTCTTAAAACCATAGCGGCCAAATAGTTTTTCCATTAATTGAGTCGTACTGATTTGAATGTCATACAAATGGCCCTCAGCTTTTATACGCTTCTCAATTTCAGCGTAAAAACTATCTGCTACCGAAAGCAACTTTTTGTGTCCAATCGCTTTACGTTCAAACATGACCCAAGCAATCCCATGCGAAGCCCCTTTTGTGTAGTGTCCTCCACAGCCAATGACTTTTTCTTCAATTTCCGCAACTAGGTAATTTTCATCTGCATAATTATCGAGAAAATCGAGCAAATCAGCTTTATCACTTTCAATGAAGTACTTGGGGCAGTTGGAAAGCAAAATTTCAACTAATGCATCTCTGTCTTTAACGTTGTATTTTCTGAACTTCATAGCTTGGTATTTTCTAGTAGTTAGGTAAGGGGGGAGTATACCGTTTCGCATCAGATTTGGTAATGACAGGAAACATCGGTCGAAACACACTATGGGGCAAAAGCGAGCCAGGTTCTACTCACACTGAGCTGCAAACTTATCATTGCACAGAATGATTGTGTGGCTAAAAGATAATGAAGGTAGATACTTTATTGCGGTGGACACTCATATACAACGAGTCTGCAACAGGACTGGATATGCAA
>NZ_JAKJSJ010000069.1:0-33217 GCF_050336715.1 Photobacterium makurazakiensis | reverse complement strand
ATATAGTATTTAATTGAGATAGTTTATGGTGTTTTTTTGCTCTTTTATCCACAAAATAGATAAAAAATAATGTCAAAAAAGTCCAAATAATCTGAGGAAAATCACTTATTTCGCTCAAAAAACACTCAATCATCTCCAGTCCGTGGCTTCAAATGACAAGAGGCTAATTAGCTCAACACCGTTAATTAGAGAGCTACAAACACTGTGCTACCCACTTTAATGGCAATGAACCATCAAGCTCACAGATCGCAATACAGCCAGCTAACTGTGCATTTGAGGGATAATTAGTTGCTAAGTGATAATAGGAAAAGTAACAAGGCTAGAATGATTGATTCTGCTTGAAGTAAGATAATAGAATGCGGGAGGTTGAAACTGGAGACTAATTGAACACGACATTACCTGCATTACATTGCACGGTTATGCAAAGTTTGAACGTTCGCTCGCCCTAGCCAACTAGAGCAAAATTTAGTGGCGTTATATGTTCTTCGTATTGATAAGCTTCTGTGCGGTCATTCATGACTTTAATGACATCACAGAATTTCATTTCTTTCGTAGAAGTTAGCGCTAATGGCTCTACATCAGCCAGCATGCACAGGCTTGCACAGCCGCTGTTTTCTACCACTAAGTAGTTTGCCTTTGCACTATCAGTATAAAGCGTAACAATATCAGCTTGCCTTGGTTGATAATCCCCTTCTGATTTCTTAAAAAACCAGCTCTTAGGCATTATCGGCTTATGAAAACGACTTGCTGCTACCGCGGTTAATGCCAACTCCACTTTACGTGGCCCTGAAAGCTCAAGACAAGCAATACCCTCAAGGAACGTTTGATAAACCGTTGCATCGTCCACTGTAAATGTGGCTTTCGCAAAAGATGAAGGAATAAGATGTTTTGTCGGAATAGCTACACGAAAAACCATGTCATCACCCAGATCTAACATCAAGGCGTCATCCTTTTGGTCGTAATACCACGTCCATGAGTTATTTGGCTTTAACACGTAATCGCTCCAAAATCAGTTCGTTATACAGCTTATCTAACGATTGAAACAAAACTTTAAAAGAATTTTACTGCGAATGCTGTAAATTAAAAGGGGAAAAATATTGGCGTATATACCGTTTAAATGCTGAAAGTTTGACAATATTTGGTCTTTCTTCGTTTTGTCATATCTCTTAATACAAAAAAAGTCGGTGCTTGCTTAAGCAAGACACCAACTTTTTCATCGCTAACCGTGTATAAATTAATTATTAGATGTTAGATACAATATCTTTAACTAATTTTGGACCATGGTAGATAAAACCAGAGTAAATTTGTACTAGGCTTGCACCAGCAGCCATCTTTTCACGCGCAGAAACCGCTGAATCAATACCGCCTACCCCAATAATAGGTAATGCGCCATCTAATTCTGTCGCCAGCATGCGAATGACTTCTGTACTACGGTTTTGAAGTGGACGGCCACTCAAGCCACCAGCTTCATCACAGTGAGGCATGTCTTTAACCAAAGAGCGATCGAGCGTTGTATTGGTACCAATAACACCGTCAATTTCATTTTTGATCAATGACTCAGCAATTTGCTTAATTTCGTGATCTTCAAGATCCGGTGCGATCTTTAATGTTAGAGGTACGTATTTACCATGTTTCTCTGCCAGCTCTTTTTGTTTCTCTTTTAACTGAGATAACAAGTCATCTAGCATTTCACCGTACTGAAGCGTACGAAGCCCTGGTGTATTAGGCGATGAGATGTTTACAACAATATAATGAGCGTACTGATATACCTTATCCATACAGATTAAGTAATCATCGACCCCTTTTTCGATAGGTGTATCTTTATTCTTACCTATATTAATACCGATTACACCGTCATACTTTGTCTTCTTAACATTTTCAACTAGGTTATCTACACCTAGATTGTTAAAACCAAAGCGGTTAATTATACCTTCTGCAGGAATAACACGGAATAAGCGAGGCTTATCATTACCCGATTGAGGACGCGGTGTAACTGTACCTACTTCAACAAAACCAAATCCCATCGCGCCAAATGCATCAATGCATTCACCGTTTTTATCCAAACCCGCAGCTAAGCCAACTGGGTTTTTGAATTTGATGCCCATTACTTCAACAGGACGATCAGGAACGTGCTGACGATAGAAAAGATCAAGAGGAGTGCCAGTAAAGCGAGAAAAGTTCTGAATAGCTAGATCGTGTGCCTTTTCAGCATCAAGCTGAAAAATAGCAGATCGAGCGAGGCGGTAAATCATTGTACCTCCTTAAAAAAGCCCCGTGTAAACGGGTGAACATTATTCACACTTTGTTAGTTAAATTCAAACGTTATTTTCAAGTTTATTCGCAAAAATAGCCTATATCTTTGTATTCAGTAGCCTAATAGCTAAAATTTAACCTTTATTACAATTAGACTTACGCGCATTAGAACGCAATCGTTTTCATTCCCGCGGCTAAATACATAAAAAAAGGCCATCTAGATTAACTAAATGGCCTACTTATCATCATTTTATGTAATAAACGGTGAAATTATTAACCGTTTTAGTACCGTTTCATAAGCTTTACGCGACAGAACGGCAATTTAAGTTAAGCAGCATTAGTTCACGTAATGCAACTGAGAACTTAGCAAATTCATGCGTTGTACCCACCTTAAATTCCGCTAATACGGTATTCCATCGCTGAATCGCTACTTGATGCTCATCCATCCAGCCTTCTATTAGTGCAGTGGCATCCGCACCTTCTAACCCGCTTGTAATAACCGCAGAGGTTAGCTGACGTTGTTGCCAATCTAGATCTTCACGGAACGATGCACGTGCTAGTGCCTGCCAGTGATTATCTACAGGCTGATTGTGTACCTGCTTTAAGAACCAGTGGAGTGACAAGTCAGCCCCAACAACAAAATAGACACGAGAGATAAAGTCGATATCTTTATCAAGCTCTTTCGCAATCTGTGCAATATCCATTGCTGAATACAAGCTGCTCAAACGCGCAATATTGTGTGCTAGTTCCGCTGGTACACCACTTTGGATCATCGCTTCGGCCTGATCGTTATGCTCTTGCACCTCTTCTATTACAAGGTAACTTTCAAGGTTATCGCGAAGCTTCAACACAACAGGTTGATAGAAAGAGATCATCTGCTCAATTCCCAACTTACGATCGCGGTTTCGCAAGATCCAGCGTGTTGCTCGTCGAAGCATACGGCGACAGCGATATAACACCTCGTATTGTACATCTGCAGATATTTCGTTATCTAACGCCCTAACCTGTTCGAAGAAGCTCTCAAAGTTGAACACCTCGCGGCTCACTGAGTACGCTGATGATATTTCAGCAACCGTTGCGCCTGTTTCTTCTTGTAGACGAGTTACGAAGTTACAACCCATTTCATTCGACATTTGATTGGCCAATGAAGTCGCAATCAACTCTTTGCGTAATGGGTGATGCTCCATTTGTGCACGGTATTTTTCCTGAAGCTCTTTCGGGAAATATGCCGGTAGCAGGCGTGCGTGGTATGGGTCATTAGCAATTTCGTCTGTTACTAACTCTTCTTTCAATACCATCTTGCCATAAGCAACCAGTACCGCCAATTCAGGGCGAGTTAAACCCATGCCTGACTTTTCACGCTCTGCCAGTGTGTCATCATCAGGCAAGTATTCGAGTGCGCGATCTAGCTTTCCATGCTTTTCTAAGTGGTGAATAAAGCGGATCTGCTCTTTTAGCAACTGTACTTGCTGCTGCTGAGTCACAGAAATAGACTCACTCTGGCAATACGCGTCATCAAGTACGATGTCACCCACTTCATCTTCCATGCGCTGCAGCAGTTCATTACGCTGCTTATAGGTAAGATCACCAGCAGCGACTAGGCTATTCAGTAAGATCTTAATATTGACTTCATTATCTGAGCAGTCAACACCACCTACGTTATCAATAAAGTCAGTGTTAACAAGGCAACCAGCCTTCGCCAGTTCCACACGGCCCAATTGAGTAAAGCCTAAGTTACCGCCTTCTCCAACCACCTTCGCACGCAGTTCACTACCATTTATACGTAATGCATCATTCGCTCGGTCACCGACATCAGCATGTGTTTCTGCCTGTGATTTAACATAGGTACCAATACCACCATTCCAAAGCAGGTCAACTTCCATGCAAAGGATTAAGCGAATAAGCTCATTTGGCGGCATTGATTGCTTACGTGTGCCTAGCAACTTTTGAATTTGTGGTGTCAGTTTGATCGACTTACTACGGCGAGAGAAGATCCCACCGCCCTCAGAGATCAAGCTTTGATCATAATCCTCCCAACTTGATCGTGGAAGATTAAACAATCGATCTCGTTCTTTCCAGCTGCTAGCTGAATCTGGATTTGGATCAATAAATATATGCATGTGGTTAAATGCCGCGACTAAGCGGATATGCTTAGATAACAACATACCGTTACCAAATACATCCCCTGCCATGTCACCAATACCTGCACAGGTGAAGTCAGTCGTTTGGCAATTAATACCCAATTCACGGAAGTGTCGTTTTACTGATTCCCATCCACCTTTGGCTGTAATACCCATTTGCTTATGGTCATAGCCATTTGAGCCACCGGAAGCAAATGCATCGGCTAACCAGAAGTTATAGTCTTCAGAGACTGAGTTCGCCAAATCAGAGAAAGTCGCAGTACCTTTATCGGCAGCAACAACCAAATACGGATCATCTTCATCATGACGAACAACATTGGCTGGTGGTATTAAGTCACCATCAATGATGTTATCTGTTACATCGAGTAATGCTCGAATAAAGCGCTTGTAGCAACGCTGACCTTCAGCCCAAATTTCTTCACGAGTCGATAGTTGTGGCTGACGCTTACAAACGAAACCACCTTTTGCACCAACAGGTACAATAACGGTATTTTTAACTTGTTGCGCTTTTACTAAGCCAAGAATTTCGGTGCGGAAATCTTCTTGTCGGTCTGACCAACGTAGGCCACCACGTGCAACTTTACCACCACGCAGATGAACACCTTCAATATCTGGCGCGTAGACAAATATTTCAAAGAATGGGACAGGTGCTGGGATCTCAGGGATTTCAGATGGTCGCAGTTTTAACGATAACCAAGGCTTCGGTAAGCCATTCTCGTTAAGTTGATAATAGTTAGTACGTTGAGTCGCCAGGATCATATCCATATAGCGGCGAATGATACGGTCATCATCAAGGCTTTCGACATGCTCAAGCTTATTGTTTAACTTAGCGATCAAGTCTTGTTCTGCTTTTTCACTGTGTTTCAATGCAGGATCAAAGCGCAGGCTAAACAACTTTACAAGGTCTCTAGCTAGATCACTATGACCTGAAAGTGTCTCTTCAATATAGTGCTGGCTAAATGGGAAACCAACTTGTCGCATATAACGAGCAAAACTACGTAAAATGGTAATTTCACGTCCTGTTAGCCCTGCACATAATACCAAGCGGTTAAAGCCATCACTTTCTATCTCGCCATGCCAAATAGCAGAGAATGCTTCTTGGAAGCGATCGCGGGCTTCGCTAAGATCGATCCCCGTGCAGGCATTATGTAACATAGCAAAATCAAGGATCCAATATACCGTACCACTTGCTGTGACCACTTGGTATGGTGATTCTCCGATAACACGTAAGCCAAGGTTTTCAAGCATTGGCATCACATCGGATAAATGAATTGGTTCATCGCGATGGAATAGCTTAAGTTTTACAAATCGAGAGTCAGCGGCTTCCTCCTGAGGGCGATAGAACAGCATGCCTAACTTATTGTCTTCACTTAAGCTCTCAAGCTGTTCGATATCCGCAACTGCCGAGCCAGAAAGCATCTGCTCTTTATAAGAACGAGGAAATGCACGAGCATAATTTTTTGCCAATAAAGTCCCTTGGCTTTCACCAAAGTTTGCCGTTAAAGACCCACTTAACCTGTCTTCCCATGAAGATGCAGACTCAACCAAATTATGCTCAATCGCTTTAACATCAACATCGAAATTATTGTTGTCTACGCGCACGATATAATGCGTCCTCGCTAACGGACTTTCAGAGAAGAAAGTGGTGAATTCAACATTTTCAGCTGAACCGAAGTATTCTTTTAAAATCTCTTGTGTTTTACTTCGCAACTCGGTGTTATAGCGCTCTTTAGTTACATATACCATGCAAGAGAAAAAACGACCGAATGGGTCACGACGAACAAACAAGCGTAAAAGATCTCGATCCTGCATTTGAACAACACCGCAGCCTACATCCAGCATTTCTTTTTCATTTGCTTGGATCAACTCATCACGAGGGTAAGTTTCAAGTAGGTTATTCAATGCTTTCCATGAATGCGATCCTGATGGGAAACGGCTTGATTCAAGGATGCGTGAAACTTTGTCACTGATCAGTGGAATGTTCATCGCCGTTTGGTGATACGCCGTGGATGCGTAAAGGCCGGTAAAACGGTGCTCCCCAACCACATTACCGTCTTTATCAAAACGCTTAATGCCGATGTAATCGGTATAAGCTGGACGGTGAATTTTAGATTTACCATTACTCTTCGTTAAAATAAGTAACTCAGGCTTACGCGCTTCGAGACGTGCTGATTCTGGTAATTGAGAAAGGCGGAGGGTTCTAACTTGTTTTTCTTTACTGAGTAGCCCTAGCCCCTTCTCTTGGCACGGACGAAGTTCATAATCCCCTTCGATTGGCACTAAGTCATATTGGTGATACCCCATAAATGTAAAATTATGATGAGTAACCCAATCAAGAAATTCAATCGCTTCTTTACGGTGTTTTTTATTCACCGGAAAATCCGCTTTCTTAAGATCTTCAACAATACTCTGCATTTTTATTTGCATTGATTGCCAATCATTTACGACTAAATCAATATCTTGCATCACTTGTTCGAGTTCTTGTTTTAGTGATTCAAGTTCTTGTTTGTCGTTTAGACGATCCACCTCTATGTGAAAAAGCGTTTGAAGATCTCCATCTTTACCACAGGCTTCAGAGATCGCGCCTTTATTATCACGCTTAAAGTAATACGGACCATTCAACATTAAATGACTCGTCATACCTAAACGCGTTAAGGTCATTCGTACCGAATCAACAAGAAATGGTCGATCAGGTGTTACAATTTCAACGACCGTATGCGTTGACTGCCAACCATATCGACTCAACGTCGGGTTATACACTCGAACAGAAATTTGATTTGGTTTATTTTGTACTAGGTGGTGCCATAAACTTAGCACAGCACCATAAAGGTCAGATTCATTCCGTTGAAGCAGATCATCATCTGCAAGTTGTCCTAACAATCGTTGAGCAAACACTTCTACTAATGGCTGCTGAGGAGACTCAATCTTATCCTGGATTAAGCCATACACTTTCTCTAGCAGTACCGGCACTATAGGGTCAGGTGCGGTCATAGCAATGCTCCATCGTTTTATTTTATCAATCAAGTATAGAGTTTTATAAAAATTTCATAGGCAAATTCAAAGAATTTAATCTATGAGATTCTTTCCCGTTGCGATTGCTATTGTAGGGTGTTTTGTTGCGAACAGGTTACGTTAATATCACTGTATGGGAAGGAAAAAATCGAATATGTGACTGAGGTAAAGATTTTGACTGGTCGGATTATCTAAGGATGCTGAAAATAGCATCAAACAGTTAACCATACTTTATATGTTGATATAACTGTCTATTTTTAAGGTTATTTTTTCTAATCTCAATCAACGATAAAAATAATCGCTACGGCTTTAGAAATGACCGTATATTCTTAATAAACTCACTCAAAAGTCCCCATTCACTGAATAGTTTGTTAACAAATGGGTACCTTATCATTACGCAATTTTTTCTATGCCTTGTAAACGGTTATCGGTATTAACTGTTACTCGAAAGCGGCCTTTTATCCCAATTTGAGTAAGAAATGGTCTAAATCTTGATGCGGGTAATTGAAGCTTTAGTCCGTTATCCGTCCGAACAACAACGGTGCTTGCGGCGCCTGAGTAATGGTTCAGGAAATCTTGATAAGAAATATATGCTGAAAATGTATAACACTGCATGATTAATTGGGTTGCTCAATATATAAAGATACAGGGGCAAATATTTTGCCCCTGTAGAGTTAGTTTTTAAAGCTCGAGTGCTTTCTGCACTTTTTCAAATAAATCTTTCGCAAGATTATCTAATTGAGATAGCTTCTCTAGTTCTGCACGCATCATTGCTTGACGTTGTTCATCATACTGGCGGTATTTCAGAAACGGTTCAATCAATCGAGACGCAACTTGTGGGTTACTACTATTCAAGGTTGTTAGTATTTCACCAAGAAATTGATAACCAGAACCATCTTTCGCATGAAAATGAATAGGGTTATTCGCACAGAAGCTCGCCACTAAACTGCGTGTACGGTTAGGGTTTTTCAGGTCAAATGTAGGATGATTCATGGTATCACGCACATTTTCCATGGCATTTTTAGCAGGGTTTTTACCTTGCAAAATAAACCATTTATCCATGACCAATCCATCGTGGGTCCACTTATCACTGAAGTCACTCATTTGCGCCTCACGACAAGTTAGCTCAGCATCATTTGCAACAGCCATTGCTGCCATAGTATCTGTCATGTTATCTGATTCACGATACTGTTTACTTACGAGCGCATTACCTTTTTCAGTATTCGCTAAGTAAGCTAAGCAAGTATTACGTAAAGCGCGCTTGGCCATTGCAGTATGATCAACACTATACTGCCCTTGTGAAAGAGAGTGATAAATCGCACTGAATTCATCTGTCATTTCAGTGGCCAGCACAGCTTCAAATTCACCAACTGCCTTGTGAATAGCATCAACATCGACCATTTCATACCAACCTGCAATCTCATTCTCGCTTGGCAGAGTTAGCATTTCAGCAATGAAGGCCGGGTCCAATTTCTCATCAAGTAATACACCACGGAAGGCATCAACGACTGAACTTGGCAGTTCAAAGCTTTCGTTCTGCTGTAAGCGCATTACATTTTGTTTAATGTATTTAGCCAACAAAATTTGGCCAGCGTCCCAACGCGCAAATTCATTACGTGCATGTACCATCAAGAAAGCGAGTTCTTCATCGGTATAATCATATTCCAGTACAACAGGTGCTGAAAACTCACGAAGCATAGAGATCACAGGCTGCTCTGTGATGTTCTCAAACTCAAACACATGCTCTTCTTCTGTGATATTAAGCACATTATGAATAGCATTACCGTCACACTGTAACGCTACAACCTCTCCTTGCTGGTTATAAAGTTCGATATCAAACGGGATATGTAATGGTTGCTTGTCTTTCTGCCCTGCGGTTTCAGGTGTATGCTGCTTAATTGTGACGCGGTAACTGTTTTTTCCTGAGAGATATTCAGTCTCTACATTCACAACTGGTGTACCAGATTGACTATACCAACGACGGAAACGCGCTAAGCAAATACCCGACGCTTCTTCCATTGCTTGTACGAAGTCATCACATGTTGCTGCAGTTCCATCATGACGTTCGAAATAGAGCTTCATGCCCGCTTGGAAATTCTCTTCACCCAGTAAGGTATGCATCATTCGAATGACTTCACTGCCCTTCTCATACACAGTTAATGTATAGAAGTTATTCATTTCAATGACTTTATCTGGACGAATTGGATGTGACATCGGGCCACGATCTTCGGCAAACTGTGGGCCACGCATAATACGAACATTATTGATTCGGTTGACAGCACGCGAGCCTAAATCAGATGAGAACTCTTGATCGCGAAATACAGTTAAGCCTTCTTTCAAACTTAATTGGAACCAATCACGGCAAGTTACTCGGTTACCCGTCCAGTTATGAAAATACTCGTGACCAATAACAGCTTCTATGCCTTGGTAGTCAGTATCTGTTGCCGTTTTAGGATTCGCCAAAACGTACTTTGAATTAAAGACATTAAGCCCTTTGTTCTCCATTGCCCCCATGTTGAAGAAATCAACAGCGACAATCATATAGATATCAAGATCATACTCTAACCCAAAGCGCTCTTCATCCCACTTCATCGAGTTGATTAATGAGGTCATCGCATAGTCAGCGCGGTCTAAATTGCCTTTATCAACAAAGATTTCCAAATCAACCGACTTACCACTCACGGTGGTGTATTGATCTTTTAGTACATCAAAATCACCTGCAACCAAGGCAAACAAATAGCTTGGCTTAGGGAATGGGTCTTTCCATTCAACCCAATGACGGCCGTTATCTAAATCACCACCATCAACACGATTACCATTACTTAACAGGTATGGGTATTGTGCTTTATCAGCAATTACTTTTGTCGTGAAGCGCGCCAACACATCGGGGCGATCCAGGTAGTACGTAATACGACGGAAACCTTCTGCCTCACACTGCGTACAAAATGCTCCACCTGATTTATACAAACCTTCTAATAACGTGTTCGCCTCTGGATTAACATCGGTTTCTATTAATAATTCACACTCTGCCGGAAGGTTATTGATTGTTAAACCAGCGTCACCTTCAACAAAATCAGCCCAAGCTTGTCCATCGACTTCAACGCGAACCAGTTTAAGTCCATCACCATCGAGCACTAATGGTGGATTTTGACCGGAAAGTTTTTTTACCGTATTAACTGCTACTACTCTTGTCGCAGTGTCATGAAGATCAAATTCTAATGAAATGTCTGTTATTGTGAACTCTGGTGACTGATAGTCTGAACGGTATTTTACCGTTGGCTGCATTGTTGTTGGTTGTTCGGCCATGTTTATTCCTTATGATTCAGCACTTATTCTTTTCCACACAATGCAGAGAGACTCCCTCCACCTGTGGTTAACCCCATTATTCTGCCTTTATACAAACGTGACAAGAACAACACTTTGATTTGGCGATATATTTCTCATTTCGACCATTGATTGTTGGTTCTTCAATCATTTAATCACAATCATGTTTTTCACTTAATTGTTATTAGCTTACTATATATACGATAAAAAACAGGCAGGACTATTTATAACGTATAAGTAGATAGTTAAATCTTAAAATTAACGCCAACAGCCATACCTCACCTTTGCCACTTTTAAAAAAAACGTCTATTTGACACATTTTGAACCACTGTTGGCCGAAAATGAGGTAAAATCCCCGGATTGCAAAAAACAACTACCACACGTTATGAATCATTTTGGACACATCGGGATTATCGACTCCCTACTTGACACCGACGCATATAAGCTACATATGCAGCAAGCAATCTTTCATCAATATCCAAATATTGACGCGGTTGCAGAATTCCACTGCAGGAGTCAAGAAGATCTGCGCCCGTACGGCCAACAGATTCAAGACCATATTAATCGTATTGGTGGGT
This sequence comes from Photobacterium makurazakiensis, assembly GCF_050336715.1. Taxonomy (NCBI): domain Bacteria; kingdom Pseudomonadati; phylum Pseudomonadota; class Gammaproteobacteria; order Vibrionales; family Vibrionaceae; genus Photobacterium; species Photobacterium makurazakiensis. Next base: position 21,909 of record NZ_JAKJSJ010000069.1, on the reverse strand, counting down.
TATCATTCACAGATGAAGAGATCGACTATCTATCAACGTTGAGCTTTTTTCAATTTGATTACCTTGAGTACCTGAAAACATTCAAGCTAAAAAGTGAACAAGTTCGTGTAGATACATCTGGTAGCCAACTAGCAATTACTATTGAAGGTAATTGGATTGATATAATCCTTTGGGAAGTCCCATTACTGGCCATCATTTGTGAAGTACGTTCTGCTGAATGCTATCCAAATACAAAAACAGAAGAAGCAATCCAACAACTGAAACTGAAACTGGCTGACTTTTATAAAAAGGCAGAAGGAACAGATTTAAGTGGTTTTTCATTGGTCGACTTTGGTACACGTCGTCGTTTTTCTAGAGATGTTCACCATCAGGTTGTTGATTACTTAAAAGATAATATGCCTGAATTTAAAGGGACCTCTAACTATCATTTGGCGCGTACTCGTCAACTTACCCCTGTTGGTACACAAGCTCATGAATGGTTTCAGGCTCATCAGCAACTGTCAGGTGAACTTGCTGATTCACAGCAACTGGCACTAAACCGTTGGCTACAGGCCTACCCCGATTCACTCGGTATCGCATTAACTGATTGCATTAATATGGATGCTTTTTTGCGTGATTTTGATTTGCGTCTTTCCGAGCGGTTTGTGGGTCTTCGTCATGACAGTGGTGATCCAATTGCTTGGGGTGAAAAAGCCATTGCCCATTATGAGTCTTTGGGTATTGACCCAAAAACTAAGCTCTTGGTTTTTTCTGATAGCCTAACGCTTGATAAAGCATTAACAATTTACAAGCATTTTGCTCATCGTATTCATACCAGTTTTGGTATTGGTACTCAGTTAACGTGCGACCTACCTAATGTTAAAACACTCAATGTTGTTATCAAACTAACGGAGTGTGAAGGCCGCCCTGTCGCCAAAATTTCCGATGAGCCAGGTAAAAGTATTTGCCGAGATGAAAACTATTTAACCCGGTTACGTCAAGCATTCAAAATTGTTAGCTAACATCACTTGCTTTGGTTAAATAGAACCCAATAAAAAAGCTTGTTTACACTCTTTCTTATGAAGAATATAGACAAGCTGTTTTGTGCTCGACTTGTGCTAAGCGTACTTAATCTCCTAATTACTCACGCTGCATAACGGCTTCCATTCCAAACTGTTTATTTGATAGTGTTAAAGTATCGCTACCCAGTAAAAACTGACTATCTTGCTGACCGTCTTCATAAATTAAGACAATACGATCATCTTCAATGAAATAGATACCACGGTGTTCTTTCTTCTGGCCATTTTTGCCCGATACTTCGGCAGAAAATAAAAAGTCAGGACGTAATGAAATGGCTAATTCAGAAACAACTTCCCCCACATCTTTCCCTGTTATTTTTGAAGAGCGCCAGTTACCCGGTAAATTTTCAGGTGCGAGTTTGGTAAAACGAGCGCCATCTAAAAGAAATTGGTTATAGCTCAACATATAACTATGCTGTTGTTCTGGCTGACCACGAGACAAAAAAGTGACCGTCGATTCGTCAATATCGTACGTGCCATCCCACTCTTCGACACTCCCATCAACTTGCAATAAACGAATTACAAAGCGATAGTTTGATTTGAACTTTATATTCATGGCACGATAACTCGCACCTTCACTATCAACCCCCTCTTCTGTATTACTAAACCAATACCAATCTCCCAGTAATAAGGGGTAATCAAACTCAGTTAAATCTTCAGCTGACAACTGCGAACTAAAAGATGTAAAAAAAAGCGTTATAGCAAGTAAAGTGGATTTCAACATTCGGATTCCCTCAGCACAATTCGAGCATCTACATTAACCCTAGACGGCTTCATTTGATGCTGATGAGAAATTTGATGAATATCACACTATTTAAATTGCACGTCTCAAAGGTGAAACAATTTTTCAAACAAAAAAAACGGCACCTTGTTAGGTGCCGTTTGAATTTCAAGGGTTTAGAGCTTAACCTTGTGCTTTTGCTAGATCAGCTGTTATTGCTAAGGCTTCATCTAGATAGGCATCAGGAGCCTCATAATCTTTTGGTACGTCATCTAACGTAGCAAACAATTTTTCACCAAGCACCTTTTGACGCTTATTCAAACGAACCAGTCGGTCATTATCAGCTTGGTCTTGCTCAGCGATACGCGTTTTCTCATTAAGAGAAATTGTATTGATATCTTTTTCAGTTTTATATTTCTCAATGTCTTTGAGAATAAAACCAAATTCCATATCACTATTAATACGCGCATCATGCTTTGTTTTCAAACTCGGTAATAACGATGAGAAATTATATAACTTCTCATAGCTTGCCGGTTTAATACTATCCCACGGTAATGCATTATCCTCGACACTTTCACCGGTTTCCGATGGGTCGACAGCACTTGGGAAAGCAAGATCAGGCACAACGCCTAAATTCTGAGTACTACCACCATTAATACGGTAGAACTTTTGAATTGTGTATTGAACATGACCTAATGGTTTGTCGAATAAATCATAAATATGATTGAGAGAACGATGCTGCTGAACCGTACCTTTACCAAATGATTGCTCACCGAGTACAACTGCTCGACCATAGTCTTGCATTGCCGCTGCAAAAATTTCAGAAGCCGATGCACTATAGCGATTAACCAATACTGTTAATGCTCCATCAAAATAAACGCGATCATCAGAATCACCATTTACTTTAACGCGCCCATAGCTATCACGAACCTGAACAACTGGGCCACTATTAATGAATAACCCCGTTAATGCAGTGGCTTCAGTTAAGGCACCACCACCATTATTTCGCAGATCAATAACAACACCATCGACTTGTTGGTCGTTCAATGTTGCAAGTTCTTTCTTGGTGTCTTCAGACAAGCCAACGTAGAAGCTTGGTATTTCAATGATACCAATTTTCTTACCTTGACTGGTTTTCACCTCTGATTTAACAGCGCGGTCTTCCAGTCGAATCTTGTCACGAATAATAGTTACATCGTAACTTTTGGCGTTACTCCCTTCCGGCAGTATTTCTAGCTTAACTTTACTGCCTTTAGGTCCTTTAATGAGTTGCACAACATCGTCAAGACGCCAACCGATAACATCGACAACATCTTTACCATCTTGTGCCACACCAACAATACGGTCACCTGCCGCTAGTTTTTTGGATGCCGAAGCAGGGCCACCAGCAACTAAAGAACGAATAACGGTGTAATCATCAACCACCTGTAATACAGCCCCAATTCCTTCTAAAGACAGGTTCATCTCTGACTGGAATTGTTCAGCGTTACGTGGTGACAAATAACTGGTATGAGGGTCAACTTCACGTGCGAATGCATTCATGTAAATTTGAAATACATCTTCACTGTGAGTCTGAGTCAAACGCTTGAGTGCATTATTATAACGCTTACCCAATGTTTCGTTAATTTCGTCCCACTCTTTACCCGCTAACGTCAAATTCAACGCATCGTATTTAACACGTTTACGCCAAATTTCATTTAACTCATTACGATCTTTTGCCCATTCCATTTCAGAACGGTCTAAAGACATTTCTTCATTCGTATCAAACTTAATTTCACGGTCGAGAAGAGTTAAAGCATATTGGTAGCGGTCATAACGACGCTTAAGCAACGTATTAAAAATATCGAAAGCCGCTGATGTATCCCCTCGTTTGAGTTGATCATCTAACTGGTTTTCCCATTTTTCAAACTGCTTAATATCGGATGAAGTCAGGAAGCTTTTATTGAAGTCCAGCATTTCGATATAACGATCGAAAACACTGGCCGAGAAATTATCATCAAGTGAAAACTGCTTATAATGCGAGCGAGTAAAACGTGAAGCAACTCGCTTACTGGCAGTTGCATGCTGTTTTTCAGGCGCTAACTGCGGCAGATCACTTAATGAATACTTAGCCTCTAGGGCTTGAGCTGAAGCTGCTAGCATCATGCCAGCAGCTATCAGTGAGAAACGGAATCGACAGTTCATGCGTCGAGCATTCTCCTTTATGAACGCAGGTGCTCCGCTTTAACTACCATGGTTAGACCATTTGATAGACGAACACGCACATCGTCCTTATTAATTTCAACAATAGTTGCCGGCATGTTGCCAGTACCCATGTTAACACTAATATTTTTGCCAACAACGACTTCGTCAGCAGTTAGTGCACGGGTTGTTTCAACAGGCTTTTTATTTATCTTAGACGTTTTTGGCTTAGTGTTCTTTGGTTTAGCTGATTTTGCACGAATTTTTTTCGTATTCGCTTCACCATCTTTGCTTGCAGCCGCTTTTGCTTCTGCTTGCTCTTTACGACGAGCGCGAACTTTTGCCTTGCTTTCTTCAAGGGCATTTTTCGCGTGATCAACGTGTTCTTGTTCTAACACACCACACTCGTTGCCATCAAGGTCAACACGGTTTGCACCGGCTTTCACACCGTGAAGGTAACGCCAGGAAGAAGTATATTGACGCAGCGCTGTACGCAACTGAGTTTTACTTACTTTTGGGTCTTCGTTTAGGCGTTCTGCCAAATCTTGGAAGATACCAATTTTAAGTGGCTTCGCTTCACCTTCAACAGTAAAACAGCTAGGGAAACGCTCAGCAATATAGGCAATGACTTCTTTACTGTTCGTTAGCTTTTCAGAGTTTTCCATGGACTTTCCTGACAAAAGCGAGTCTTCCTCGCCATTAGTACTTTAATTAAAAAGAAATTGTTCCGCTATTATAGTTACCTAACGCTGAAAAACCACCGAAAGCATACAATTAGAGCCTTTTTTGTAGTTCTTCTAACAAAGAAACTAATCCATCTTCATCTAATTGGTTAAATCTTGATAGATTCGGGCTGTCAATATCCAATACACCGTAAAGTTCGCCCTTCACTGTGAATGGAATTACAATCTCGGAGTTACTTGCAGCATCACAAGCAATATGCCCCTCAAACTGATGAACATCATCAATACGTTGCACACTATTTTCAGCTATCGCTGTTCCACATACGCCTCGACCAACAGGAATACGTACACACGCCGGTTTACCTTGGAATGGGCCGAGAACTAACTGTTCACCTTTAAGAATATAAAAGCCAACCCAGTTAATATCTTCTAACTCCATTGCCAGTAACGCACTAATATTAGACATATTAGCAATAAGATCTGACTCACCGTCAATCAAAGCAACTGCCTGCTTGGTGAGTGTATTGTAATTAACAGATCGATTTTCCATGGCTTACTCCTTCTATAGCCGTTAGAATGGCACCTCTATCAATAATAGGAATCATTATCATTGTGAAAGGCAATTCAAACCAAATGATTAACTGGTCTTGGCTATTAAAGCAAGCAAAACATCATCGTCCTCGGTTAATCGTCGCCAATATTATCGCGATCCTTGCAACACTCGTGAGTGTGCCTATCCCTCTTCTTATGCCTTTAATGGTTGATGAGATCCTGCTCGATAAACCTGCGGGTGGTATCGACTTTCTTAACCATTTCCTTCCTGAGTCAGTACAACAACCAACTGCCTATATTCTATTAGTGCTTTTATTTGTTGTTCTAATGCGCATTGGTGGACAAGCTTTAAACATTCTGCAAAGTCGTCAATTCACCCTGGTAGCAAAAGACATTACTTACCATTTACGCCAACACCTTATCGATAAACTGGGTCGCATTAGTATGCGCCAGTATGAAGAGAGAGGTAGCGGTGGCATTACATCTCACCTTATTACTGATGTCGAAACCATCGACAAATTTGTTGGCGATACCTTAAGCCGTTTTCTAGTAGGGCTATTGACGGTTATCGGGACTGCCGCAATTTTGCTTTGGTTAAATTGGCAACTTGGTTTGTTTATTTTATTGGTTAACCCTGTTGTTGTTTATGCCTCAAAACTAATGGGAAATCGCGTTAAAACCCTTAAGAAGAAAGAAAACCAAGCGTTTGAAAAATTCCAACAACGTTTAGTCGAAACGCTAGACGGCATATACCAATTACGGGCAGCTAACCGTGAACGTGAATTTCTTACTCAGTTAAAGTCAAACGCTAATGACATTCGCCATGACGCTGATAAATACGCTTGGCAATCAGAAGCGGCGGGACGCATTTCATTTTTATTGTTCTTAGTTGGGTTTGAGCTTTTCCGTGCAATGGCAATGATTATGGTGCTTTTCTCCGATCTTTCAATCGGACAAATGTTTGCTGTTTTTGGCTATCTATGGTTCATGCTTGGTCCTGTGCAAGAATTGTTGGGAATTCAATTTGCCTGGTATAGCGCATCTGCTGCTATGCAACGTCTAAATGGTTTGATTGAGATTGAAGAAGAAGTTCGCCCAGTACAAACAGTTGATCCTTTCAACAAAGAACAGACAGTTAATATCGAACTTCAAAACATTCACTTTTCTTACGATGAAGACAAAGAAGTACTGCATGGACTAACCCTCTCGATACCAGCTGGAAAACGCGTTGCTTTAGTCGGGGCATCTGGAGGTGGTAAATCAACGCTAATACAACTACTGCTTGGTATCTATCAAAAGAGCCAAGGTGAAATACTTGTCAATGGCTACCCTATCGAAAGCGTAAGCTACGAAGCACTGCGTAATAAAATGGCCGTGGTATTGCAACACCCTGTGTTATTTAACGATACGATGCGCCATAACCTCACATTAGGTGGTCACTTTACTGACGAGCAATTATGGCATGCCTTAGAAATTGCCCAAATGACCGATGTAACCCAAAGGTTAACTGAAGGATTGGATACTGAAATAGGGCGTCAGGGAATTAAACTGTCAGGGGGACAGCGTCAGCGCCTTGCAATTGCCCGTATGGTTTTAGCAAACCCTGAATTTGTTATTCTGGATGAAGCAACATCGGCGCTAGATACCGCAACGGAAGCCGCACTTCACCATGCATTAAACCAATTTCTGAAGGACAGAACGACACTCATCGTGGCTCACCGCTTATCGGCAGTGAAACAAGCTGACATCATTTATGTACTTGAAGATGGCGAGGTAAGCCAAAGTGGTACCCATAACCAATTGGTGAATGAAACCGGTTTGTACCAAACGCTATATGGGCCTGTGCAATCGGCAGAGTCGACACTTTATGAAGCCCAAGGTGAAGTATCAGTAGCAAGAATCAACGGAAAATAATATAGTGTTCAGTTCGAATTAATGATGATTAACCAAGAGCATATACCTAATAAATCAGTGGTTTTGTTCTTGGTTATTTTTAAAGGATTAAACCTTCATGACAACAGCGAGACTGTGTCCAGATTGTGATCTGCCATTATTACCTCAGGTAGCAAAACAAGGACAAAGTGCTTACTGCCCACGCTGTAACTCAAAGCTGTATCGTGGTGGAACAATGCGTTTCACTGGCGAATTTGCAATTGCCCTTGCCTGCTTAATTCTGTTTATTCCTGCTCATGTTTTCCCAATGATCACGATTCGCCTGTTTGGTGTGATGATCCCGGCAACGTTACCGTCGGGGACATTAACATTAGCCTCCGAATTTCCGGCTGTTGCACTTCTTATATTATTTTGTAGCTCCATTGCCCCATTTCTGGTTTGTGGCTCGGTACTTTCCGCACAGTTCGCACTTAAATTCAAAAAATTTGCGCTGTTCAGACGCTCTTTATGGATCATTTCACATTTAAAGCACTGGGCGATGTTTGACGTTTTTCTTGTTAGCTTGGCGATATCTTGCTTTAAGGTTCAAGAATATGCCGATATTTATGTAGGCCCAGGACTTTACTCCTTAGTGCTATTACAAATATTGACGGCTCTACTTCTTTCTAGAATTAGCTTAAATCGTTACTGGGAAGCTTGGCAGCCAGAAACAGAACATAGACAAAATGAGCTAAGTGTTCATTGCCACGGTTGTCACATGTCGCAAGGTGAAAATTCACATTGTATTCGCTGTGATGCTCCCCTTCATAAACGTATGCCAAACTCAGTCCAAAAGACATGGGCATACCTTATCTCAGCGACCGTGTTTATCTTTCCAGCCAATCTCTACCCTATATCCATCTTTCTTAATAACGGTAAAAGAGCGGAAGACACCATTTTTTCTGGCGTAGCTACGCTCATACAAACTGACATGCATGGCATTGCGATAATCATTTTTGTGGCCAGTATTGTCGTTCCCGTTGCCAAGATACTGGGTTTAGCCTTCATTCTTTTGACCATTCAATTTAAACGCCAGGTTAATCACCTTCATCGAATGAAACTCTACCGTTTCATTCAAGTCATTGGAAAATGGTCAATGATGGATTTGTTTGTAATCTCTATCATGGTGACACTCATAGACCGCGAACAAATTCTTGATTTCACTCCCGGCCCCGGCGCTATTGCTTTTGGTGTCGTCGTCGTATTAACAATGCTTGCAGCCGAAAGCTTAGATTCTCGTCTGATATGGGACAACTATGAACAACGGACTTAACAACCAACAACCAGAACCAGTTAACATTAAGCGTGATAATGGTATATCTCCACTATGGATATTACCCCTGCTTGCTTTAGTGCTTGCAGGATGGCTTGTATTTAAAGCGGTTAATGAAGCTGGGGAACGGATAAAAATTCACTTTAATGATGCAGCAGGGTTAATCGCAGGACGCACCACTATCCGCTATCAAGGCCTCGAAGTCGGTATTGTAAGAGACCTAAATCTTTCAAGTGATTTACAAAGCATCTTTGTTGAAGCTGATATTTATCCCGAAGCTGTTCAGACGTTAAAGGAAGGCACGCAATTTTGGTTAGTAAAACCTAAAGCTTCGATCACTGGGATCTCTGGTTTAGATGCCCTTGTTTCAGGCAATTACATCGCTCTTCAACCAGGTGAAGGTAAGTCCAGCAACTCGTTTACAGCACTGGATAATCAACCCGCCGACATCCCTCTGGGTGAAGGGCTTCGTGTACAGTTACGCGCTCCTCACTTAGGCTCTATTAATATTGGCTCTCAAGTCCTGTATAAGAAAATACCTGTTGGTGAAGTCTTTAACTATACCCTTAGCCACGATAGAAAACGGGTTGTTATCGACTTATTAATAAAACCTCAATATAGCGAGTTGGTGACCAATAAAAGTCGCTTTTGGAACGTGAGTGGCATGAGTGCCAATATTGGATTTAACGGTGTCGATGTGCAATTTGAAAGCCTGTCAGCATTGATAAGTGGCGCGATTGCCTTTGATTCACCGGATGAAGGGTTAGCGATTGAACCCGATCATTTGTTCCGGTTATACCCAGATATTAATACTGCTGGACGTGGTATTGCCATCACCATTGACTTACCTGAAGAAAACAACATCAATACAACGGGTGCGCCGATTATTTACCGCGGCTTAGAAATAGGTCAAATTTCCGATCTGCGCCTAGATGAAAAGCGTAACAAAATTGTCGCCCACGCAGCCATCGAACCGAGCATGAGTGAACTGCTCACATCCGGTTCAAAAATGTTATTAGAAGAAGCGGAAGTGTCACTAAACGGGGTGAAAAACATTGGTAATTTACTGCGCGGTAATTTTCTAACTCTCATTCCAGGAAAAGGTGAAACGACACGTCAATTTACGGCGATCAACCGTGATGAACTACAAGAGCAACAACCCGGTGTCGCCAACTTCTCTCTGTATGCAGCACAAAGCTATGGTATAAAACGCGGTACAACGCTAAAACACCGCGGTATTGAAGTGGGCCGAGTCAAACGTGTTAGCCTTGATAAAAACAACGTTCGCTTTGATGTCATCGTTCGCCCTGAATATACCAACCTAGTTCGCTCAAGCAGCCGATTTTATATTGATGGCGGAATTACCGCTAACCTCAGTAGCCAAGGGTTAGATGTTACTGTGCCACCGGCAGATCAACTGATCAGCCAAAACATCAGCTTCACAAGTACAGGAGGCCGAAAAATATTACAAAGTTACCCTCTTTACCAAAACCATAAGCTCGCTAACTTAGCGGCAGAGCAAGCAACGGGGTACTCAACAGTGCAGCTCTTTGCCGATGAGTTACCACCAATATCGGAAGGTAGTCCAATACTTTACCGAAACCTTCAAGTTGGTGAAGTTAAAAATTACGCCCTAACAAGTGACGGCGTCACAATCACACTCAAGATTGATCGTAAATACCGCCACCTTATAAAATCAGACACTGTATTTTGGAACCGATCTGGCGTTGAAGTTGAAGCCAATTTAAGTGGTGTGAAAGTTAAAGCCGACCCTATTAGCACGCTAATTAAAGGTGGTATTGCATTTGATGAAATGCCAGATGTAACAAACCGCGCAGGAAACCGCTATAAACTATACCCTAGCTTTAAAGAAGCTAAAGATTTTGGATTACTCATTTCTTTTAAAGCAAACAATGCCAAAGCTATTTCTATCGGTGCAGACATTCGCTACCAAGGCGTTAATGTCGGTAAGGTGGTAAATACCACACCTAACTTTGAAACCAGCGATGTAATCATCCAAGCGCGTTTATTCCCTGAATATGCGGATGCTCTCGCTAAATCTGATAGCTACTTCTGGGTTGTATCACCAAAAATAAGCCTATCCGGTGCAAAAGATCTCGATACCATTTTAGGCAGCTATATCGCCGTCACTCCCGGTCAAGCTGGTCATTATTCTCAAACTTTTGACTTAGGTACTGCAGCGGTAATCAACTCAGGCTTAAACGTTATACTAGAGAGTGAAAACCGCAATTCGATTTCAGAAGGAACACCATTACTTTATCGTGACATTCAAGTTGGCCAAGTGGTAAACGTTAGCCTTGGTGAACTGGCTGATCGTGTGATTATTAATGCTCAAATTGATCATGAATACCAGCATCTTGTTCGTACCGACTCTGTGTTTTGGAATGTCTCGGGTCTTGATGTCACTATTGGCTTAACCGGCGCCTCAGTACAAACAGGAACGGTAGATAGCATGCTCCGTGGTGGCATTGCATTCGCGACACCAGAAAATCAACCTTTGTCGCCAAAAGCCCAACACAAAGAAAATTACTTCTTGTATGACTCGGCACAGCCAGAATGGAAAACATGGCGTACAGCAATTCCAAAAGACTAACCTCATATCCAATAAGGTATTGATACCCAATTATTAGTCACTGATTGAAAGGAGCACTTAAGCTCCTTTCTTTTTACCTATACCACGACAAATGATAAACTCCCGCCCCACAGCTAGATAACCGAGATTTTCCTTTGCATCCTAATATCCATATTCCAGACGCTTTCATTGAACAAATTCGTCAAATAATGCCTGAACACCTCAGCATGGATGAATTTATTGCGATCTGTAAAACCCCTCTTCGCCGCAGTATTCGTGTCAACACACTGAAAATCAGCGTTGACGATTTCCTTGTGAGAGTGGCGGATAAAGGCTGGCATCTTTCGCCTGTACCTTGGTGTGAGTCTGGGTTTTGGTTAACTCGTGATGATGAAGACAGTGTTTCGCTAGGAAATACAGCAGAACATATGGCGGGGCTTTTCTATATTCAAGAAGCCAGCTCAATGATGCCTGTGACAGCATTACTTAAAAACAACGATGCGCTTGACTGCGTACTGGATATGGCGTCAGCACCAGGTTCAAAAACCACGCAAATAGCCAGTGCAATGCAAAATCGAGGAGCACTTGTTGCCAACGAACTAGCTGCAAGCCGTATTAAAGTTTTGCACTCGAATCTACAGCGCTGCGGTATCTATAATGCCGCCTTAACCCACTTTGATGGCTGTGTGTTTGGTAGTTGGGCACCAGAATCTTTCGACTCCATTTTACTGGATGCACCATGCTCTGGTGAAGGTGCCATTCGTAAAGACGATGATGCGATGCAAAACTGGAGCTTACAATCTGTTGAAGAGATTGCAGCCGTTCAACGTGATTTGATCATTAGCGGCTTTCAAGCACTAAAGCCCGGTGGCGTCATGGTGTATTCAACCTGTACATTGAACCTCAGTGAAAACCAGCGTGTTTGCCAACACCTAAAAGAGACATTTGGTGATGCTGTTGAATTTGAATCACTCAGCGATCTTTTTGATGGTGCAGACCAAGCATTAACAGAAGAAGGCTTCTTGCATGTTTATCCGCAAATTTTTGATAGCGAAGGCTTCTTTGTTGCGCGTATACGCAAGCTTTCGTCGGTAGAGTCACCTGAAGTTAAAAAGCGTAAAGGCAAATTCCCATTCAACCGCGCAAGTGAAAAAGATCATGACGCTGTAGCTCACAGCATCCACCAAGATCTCGACCTCACCATACCTGAAGGCAGTGATATTTGGCTTCGAGATAAAGAAGTTTGGCTTTTCCCTTCACAACTTCGTGAGCTTATTACCGAAATCCGTTTCCAACGAATTGGTATAAAACTCGCTGAACAGCATAAAAAAGGGTATCGCTGGCAGCACGAGGCTGTAATGACGCTCGCTAGAGGCAATGAACGTACAGCGATTGACTTRACGCCTGAGCAAGCTAAAGAATGGTTTATGGGGCGTGATATTCGTCCTGAAAACCTGTCAGGTAAAGGTGAAGTCATTGTCACTTATCGCGATTATCCAATTGGCATTGGCAAGTGGGTCGGCAATCGTATTAAAAATGGCTTACCGCGAGAGCTGGTTAGAGATACAAATTTATTCGATATCTAGCGGTAATGGCAGGTTATTTACTCGGTAAATTTATACCGCAATTAACTGCCACAGAATCGTACTTGCGATTGAAAAATTTTGTTAAGTATCAGACTTGAATGACATTCTCAGTGGTAAAACTGGCAAATTATATTGCTTGAACTAACATTGATAGTGTAATTGATCTCCATTTACTAACCAGTTAGCGCAAGGCTCTCACGAGCCATTCCCCTAAGCCCGAGACAGGAGTCGTTTCGGGCTATTTTTTGCCCGCTTCACGACGAATCCCAGCTAAAATCCTACTTTATCTACACTCCAGTTCTTCACACAAACCACCATCTCGAACACTATCAGAGCGCTATCAATGATACACTAAGACTATGTCCAGTTTGCTGATTAACTAACGATGAAAGATTGCAATCAATGTGGTAAATGCTGTATCAAATACGGAGGTGGTGATCTTGCGGCAACAAAGGAAGAAATTGACCTATGGGAAGCATATAACCCCTACATTTTCCAATTTGTTAAAAACAATCAAATATGGTTCGCCCCTGAAACAGGTTTAAAACTAAAAAAATGCCCCTTCCTTGAAACAATTCCAGCGCGAGAGCCTCTTGCTCCAACCAAATATACATGCAGCATATATTTAGACAGACCAGAAGATTGCCGTCATTACCCTAGCCTCATCAATGAAATGATTAGGGATGAATGTGAGATGATCGAAATAATTGACTTAGAAAACCCGAAAAGGGCTCAAAGGAAGTTAGATTTTTTAATGAAAGACAGTCGTCCACCAAGTAGTTGATAGGGCGCGAAGTCTGTACAGAAAATGACTTAGCCCCTATCGCTCACTTTGCTATAGGGATTAGCACTAGAGATAAAATAATTGTTCTTGGCTCACGCCACCTTCGCCAAAACTAATTAAGCCAGCCCCTACAATCTCACCTATTTGCCACTTGCACCATGCTTTATCACCATCAACCATAACATCAGAAATCTCCATTTTATCACCCACTTTTTTGAGCTCAGAGATATACTGAGGCAAATCCCCTTTTTGATAGACAGCACCATCTTTATCGAAAAGCTTATATTCAGCCGTTACATTATCACCAATAACATTAGCATCTAAACTTCCAAACCCAGTGGCATAACCACTTAACTTATCTTCTGCTGACATACTGTTATCCTCAACTCATCTTAGGTAAAGCTGGTACCCAGTTGAAGTATAGTACTTTGGTAATATGCTAGACATCAGTGATAATTGAAGCGGGCACTTGAGAGTGGGTATAGCGGTATATGGCGGGGAAATTTTCTTTGGTATCAATATAGAGCCTAAATTTCTCTAGGCTCTTTTGGCAATGATAGTAAGCGGCATTGTTAATGCGACTTAGCTATAAAAAGCCTCAACAGTTCCTTTAAGCGTGATCAGAAGTGGCTGGCCACGACGGTCTAACGCTTTAGGTGATGGGATTTTCACCCAACCTTCACTAATGCAGTATTCCTCAACATCAAAACGCTCTTTGCCATTAAGTTTAATACCAATGTCGTGCTCGAAGCATTCTGCCACGTGGTGTGGGCTGCGAGGGTTACCTGAAAGGCGATCTGGTAAAGCTGGTTGCGATTTAGCGTCGGTCATGTTCGTATTCTGCATTAAATATAAAGTGCGTTATTGTAGACAATATATACCTAACGCTCAAGAGGTGGCGTCATAAATCGTTTTAATGGGCGAGATCAAGTTAATCATTTGATTTAGCTGCAATAAGTTTCACTTTAGCCCTGTCGTTCTTAGCTATTAACTCTTGTTCCAACACCGTAATCACTCCCCCACAAAGAAAGAGTAAAAGTATGATGTGCGATGTTCAAAAGCCACACGAATTGCTGAAGAATCAACATAGTAAGTATGGCCTTTCAACGCATACGAAGCTTTATATTAATATATTGGACACTTTAAACACGATTTTACTCATAAACTGGAGCATCGTAATCGTGACCCTCATCGGAATAAGCTGTTACAACAACATCTTCAACAAGACCTGTTTCTGCCTGTACTTGAGTTTCAAAAAAGTGCTGAATTTTTTTTCGGCGACCATGTGCCGACCAATCTTCAGCACTTTCCCAAATTTCGTTAAATACGATAGGATACTCATTTCTTGTCGCACTCGGATGGTCGACTTGTCGCGTTAGCATATATTGGATACAACCTTGTTCACGATTTGCATCAGGTTCGAGAGCTTTAAGTACCTCAAAGAGCTCAGCTTCTTTACCCTCTTTGGGCTTAAATTGCGCTAATACATATACTCGACTTGTCATAAGATTTCCTTTCTATTTAAATAGGTTGAGAAATGGTAGATGAATTTATAAGCAAAAGATATCATAAGGATAAGTCTTACGACATCAAGGCATATAACGTCAGCCATCAGTTGCCCGTTTCCCTGCTATAAACGGCGGAGTAACCTCGCAGGGTTACCCGCATAAATGCCTTTTTCTGTAATATCCTTAGTAACCACACTGCCTGCGCCAATAACGGCTCCTGTACATATATTAACAGGTAGCACCGTTGCGTTTGACCCTACTGTTACACCATCAGCAATAACTGTTCGCCCCCAACTCTCTGGGTTTGGATCTGGCTTACCATCTTTAAATAAATCATTGGCAAACATCACACCATGACCAATAAAACAGTCTTGCCCAATACTCACGTACTCACAAATGAAAGTATGGGATTGAACTTTTGTTCTAGCGCCAATGACCGAATTTTTTTGAACCTCGACAAATGGGCCAATGAAAACACTGTCACCTAATTCGCAACCATATACATTTGCAGGCTCGATAATCGTGACATTTTCACCGCAATTAACATCTACCACTTGCGCCTTTAGAATTCTAGGGGTTCCCACTTCACCTCCGAAAACAAAACGTTAAACCTTACCAAGCACACCAAGCACACCAAGCACACCAAGCCGTCTAGTTTAGCTCGTCAACTTGATGCTCTGTTATAACGCATTTTCCATCGAACTCAACCAATTTGGTAACACTTCACGGTACCACTTCAGATACATTTGCAACTGGCCTTTCTGCCTTGACTGCAAAAGATTAACGACTTCTACTACAATCCAACATTTTGCAATGACTAGATGCCTTAACAATTCACTGCCTGAGATATCAGACTTATATTTCAGATAGTTATTAACGATGGTATCAAAATCGGTCAAATTGCCCATTCTGCTAACTAATGGTGCCAAATCGATTGCTGGGCTACCTTTACCAAAGCGCTCCCAGTCAAAAAGGACTAGTTCGCCGTTGGCTCGTTTCCCCCAGTTACCTTCGTTAGTATCACCAGATATAAGAACATCTGTTTTAAACAACACATTACTTTGGGCTTGGATATTGATTAATGCACTCACCGATGTTTGGGGTAATTTTAGTAGTTGTAGTGCATTCTCGGTCTGTTGTACCGACCACTCATGATGCTTAAAACATTCTGATATTGACGGTAAAGCTTTGTGAAGATTTGAGAGTTGAACAAAGGTATCTGAGCCAGAGTGCAACTCAGTCAAAGTGACGCGATTAGGTATATATTCAATAAATAAGTTGTTATCACTAACACCTATTAACTGAGGTATATGGACACCATATTCTTTAAGTAAAGGAGCTACATTCTGGTAAAAGTTAATCTCAATTGAAGATGCACACCGTTTTTCAATGCACTGTCTACCTGAGTACTCAGTAAGGAATACCTTTGCCGCTCCCATTTGTGTTAACTCTTTGCTCATAACTCTCCTGCGTTATAAAGTCTGTAATTTACGCCCCACAAAATACCTTTGTAGTTCAATAAGTAAATATGTACTAAACTTTCTGAGCAAATGAATTCACCATAAACTAAAAGATTGAAAGCAAGTACGCATGATATTCAGATACTACACGAGTAGCTGAAAATCAGTGCCTTGTATGCATAAAAAGAGACTCAAATCACTCATGGACTTTGTGGAAGCATCGTTTTGCAAAATAATCAGTTCTCAGAAACTCATCGCCATAGAACTTTCCTGCCAGCAATGCAATCAAGAGTTGAAACAATGCAAATAGTGCATATCCAGATGCCTCGAAGCGAAAATATAGCGATTTTTGACGCGTCATTTAGCATCCCCCTCGCATAGCATGAAAATTATGGGCGTAAATTGAGCAGAGTATGATTAATGACATAACGCCTTGCTATAAAGTACGCTATCACGAAACTAACCAAGCGCACCGAACTTAAAACCAAAACTGCCGAGTGTAAAGCGTCACACTTAATGGCCTTGTTATGCCAAACACAATCATTTCAGTATGATTTTTCCAACAGGGTTTGTCCTTCCAGCTCGGTATGCTGGATAGAAAACCCAATAAACACTACTATCGTTAGAATCTCTAGCTAGTTCGAAGTGAATATCTTCTGCCTTTGTTTGTACTTTAAACCTAAACCTCTCAAGAGGGTGTGAATTTTTAGCTATCTTGAACGATATTTTCTTTAGTTCTTCAACCACTTTAGTATTATTTACAGTCCCACTTGATTCAACAGAAATTACTTCTACACTCAGTTTTTTCCTTATTTCATATCGAGCGGCACTCGGAAAAGAAAACATCACGACTAGAGTAACAACAAATATTACTATCATTGACAATATTGTTGTTAAATTTAGTCGCTTCGAAAAAAGCATCATAGCAATAAAAACAATAATTGAAATTAATACAGCAACTCCACCAAATGTGAAAAATGTGTCTAAAATATTGAGCAGCATGCTTAATCCTTATTTTAACGAATGGCATAACGCCACAATAAGCGGCTTGTAATTGTTGGCTAAAATGTGAAGCGAAGCGAAACCGAGCCAACTGTTACGAGTCCGTTTGATTGCCTTGTTAGTTGCTGCGCGTTAAATCAGATAACTAACAATGAGTTACCATGTTCACGGGATAAGCGGAAGATGCAATAAATACAAAACCGCAACTTAGCCACTGAACGTAAATTTTGAGCCGTTTACGCCTTTTGCTCATTGTTTTACCTGCAAAACTTAGGCGAAAACTGTGTAACCAAAAGCGCGAAACGACTTGATAAAACTAAAGATTGAAACAACAAAGGAAGGAAACAAACACCAATCCTTTGATGTGAAATACCGCACGTTTAATAAATTAATTTACTCGAACAAGTGGCGGCAACTAACGCCCTTGTGAAGTTGCCCGCCCCAAAACCTAAAGGTTACACYGTAATCACACAAACCAATTCATACTAAAAATGCCGCGTGTCAAGGGTCAACTTGCACAGTTTGTTATATGGAAAACTGAAACCAAAGCGGCTTGGCCGCCCCACCGAGGCAGCAGGTGAACAACCCAAACTCACAATGTTGACTGTAACCGTGAACACCACGCTACCGCCAACTAATAAACTAACTTAGCAAAGTAATTTCAGCGACTTAGTAAAAACTGAAATCATAGCTAACCAGCACGAAAATCAATAGTGCGGATTCATGAATTTGGGAGAGACAAGGCTATTTAGACCAATGAATATTGGCATGGAAAAAAAGCAAACAGCACCAAGTCACGGAACGACTTTTAACTGTATTGCGCCCCACATTGAAACCACAAAACAACCAGCGGCAATGAGACCTAAACCGTAAGAAGGAATGGCATATAACGCCCAATTAAGGTGTGAAGCACGCAACCACGACACCTAATTAGACACCGTAAACACTAAACTTAACCCAAACCAAAAATGCCAAGCGTGCTGAATCACTCTTAAATTGTTTGTATGGATAATAAAACCAACTTCAGGGTAAAGTGAGACCCAGGCTTTAGCTGCAACTAAAGCTTTCTATACAGCAGTTCGATTGATTGCAGGCTCCTCTGTCGAGAGACCGATAACAAACGTGAACGCTGCATAGGACTCCAAGCACCATACTCGAATAGTCTACTGGGTCTCGAACCCGCATTACGCAAGCAAGAGTTAGCTTATTATGAATACTCCAACGAATCAAAACATTAACGTAGGGGTCGATACTGGTAAATCTCAGCTTGATATTTATATTCGACCTCTCGATATTTTCTTCTCAGTTTCTAACGATGAGAAAGGGATCAAAGAAGCCATCAAAACTATTAAAGTGCACTCACCAAAACGGGTCGTTATTGAAGCGACCGGCCGGTTAGAAATGTCCTTTATTATTGCCTGTACCGACGCCAATATCCCTTACGTAATTGCCAACCCGGTTCACGTCAAACGCTTTGCCGGAGCCATCGGTCAACGCGCTAAAACGGATAAACTCGATGCCAAGCTTATCGCCCACTATGCCAAAGCAATAAAGCCAGCATTAACTCGGCTGAAGCCTGAATCCATGCGGCTTATGGCGGATTTAGTCATCCGGAGAACTCAGCTTCTCTCAATGCAAACAATGGAAAAAAACCGACTCCAAATACTGCCCAAGCACCTAACGATGACCATCAAGCCAATCTTGACGGCATTCAAAAATCAGATCGAAAAAACTGAAAAAAAATCGTCGCGCTGATTGAAAGCTGCCCTGAATATCAGGCCAAAAATGAAATACTACAAAGCATGCCCGGTATCGGAAAAATTGCCGCAGCTTCTATCATTAGCAACCTTCCCGAGCTCGGGTATATCACCAACAAACAAGCCGCTGCCCTTGTCGGTGTTGCCCCCATGAGTCGGGAAAGCGGACGATATAAAGGACTCAGAAAAATACAGGGCGGCCGAGCTCAGGTCAGAACCGTTTTATACATGGCAATGATGTCTGGCATGCAGTGTAACCCAGTATTTAAGAGCACCTATCAACGACTACTGGCTGAAGGAAAGCCTAAAAAAGTGGCCATTATCGCCTGCGTCAGGAAGATGGTTATCACCCTAAATTCGATGCTAAGAGATGGCGTCTTATGGGATGCAAAAGCAGCTTAAATTTATCTGTTGACGCCATAGTCGTTTGTTAGCTGTACCGAATTAATAATACCATTTGTTTTCTTTAGAATTCTGCTCACTAAATGATTTTTCGAGTAATTCAGCATCTTTAATATTAGTTTCATCAGTCAATGATTTGACTGCAAATACCATGGATACAAAAGAGAGCAATGAAGCAAGGAACCAGATAGCCCCATTAAAAATTAAGTAATTAACTTCGAAAACAATTTCTAGATTATAACTTTTGACCACATATAGGCCACTAAGACCACCTATCATAGCTAAGAGCCAATATTTAATAAAGTTTATCGTTGGTCTTAATAACCTTTCTATCTTTCTTCGCTTTTGACATTGATATTTGGCATCAAATACTAATCCATTATCGCTCAATACTAAGTACTTTTTCGATGTCTTATATAATTCTATAGCTTTAGTTGGATTTGGTTGATCTAGCAATACTTGAATAAGGTCGTAACTTACATATAGCTTGAAGTGACTACGAAACATTTGTTCAACTACCAGCCTACTTCCACCATTGGCTTGGTCAGAAAGCGATTTAAACAGTAAATCTAAGCTTTGTATTCTAAAAGAGCGGTTTGAAGCTAAAATGTAATGACCAAGTTTCAGCAATGGCAATAAAGCTAGCACCGTCATCATCACAGTCGCTAAAGTAGGATATTCATTCAAATATTCTTTCACAAAAAACATACTCCTTCAAACAGCTAACGCCCTTGTGAAGTTGCCCGCCCCAAAACCCAAGCTTTACACCGTAACCACAAAAGCCAATTCATACTGAAAATGCCACGTGTTAAGGGTCAACTTGCACAGTTTGTTATATGGAAAACTGAAACCAAAGCGGCTTGGCCGCCCCACCGAGACAACAGGTGAACAAACCCAAACTCACGATGCTGACTGTAACCGTGAACACCGCGCTACCAACAATTAAAGCCTTATTTTGCAGTGTGATTTCAACAACTTAGTAAACACTGAATCATAGCTAACCCGCACGAAAATCAACAGTGCGGATTCATGAATTTGAGAGAGATAATGCTATTTATACCAATGAATATTGGCATAAGATTAAGGTTACCGCACGATTTCACGGAACGATTTTTACTGCATTGCGACCCACATTGAAACCACAAAACACCAAGCGGCAATGACACCAAAACCTTAAGAAAAAATGGCATATAACGCCCTTGTGAAGGTGCCCGCCCCGAAACCAAAACCTTGCCCCATATACACAAAAGCCAATTCATACTGAAAATGCCACGTGTTAAGGGTCAACTTACACAGCTTGTTATATGAACGCTGAACTTAAAGCGGCTTGGCCGCCCCACCGAGGCAGCAGGTGAACAACCCAAACTCACAATGTTGGCTGTAACCGTGAACACCACGCTACCGCCAACTAATAAACTAACTTAGCAAAGTAATTTCAGCGACTTAGTAAAAACTGAAATCATAGCTAACCAGCACGAAAATCAATAGTGCGGATTCATGAATTTGGGAGAGACAAAGCTATTTAGACCAATGAATATTGGCATGGAACAAAAGCAAACCGCACCAAGTCACGGAACGACATTTAACTGCATTGCGCCCCACATTGAAACCACAAAACAACCAGCGGCAATGAGACCTAAACCGTAAGAAGGAATGGCATATAACGCCCTTGTGAAGTTGCCCGCCTCAAACCCAAACATTACGCCGTAATCACACAAGCTAACTCAGACTAAAAATGCCGCGTGTTAAGGGTCAACTTGCACAGTTTGTTATATGAAAACTGAAATAAAAGCGGCTTGGCCGCCCCACCGAGACAACAGCTGAACACCCCCAAACTCACAATGCTGGCTGTACCCGTGAACACCACGCTACCGCCAACCAATAAACTAACTTAGCAATGTAATTTCAGCAACTTAGTAAACACTGAAATCATAACGAACCAACACGTAAACCAACAGTGCGGATTCATGAATTTGAGAGAGACAAGGCTATTTATG
Source organism: Photobacterium makurazakiensis (assembly GCF_050336715.1). Lineage (NCBI taxonomy): Bacteria > Pseudomonadati > Pseudomonadota > Gammaproteobacteria > Vibrionales > Vibrionaceae > Photobacterium > Photobacterium makurazakiensis. Next base: position 420 of record NZ_JAKJSJ010000069.1, on the reverse strand, counting down.
CCAATGAATATTGGCATGGTATTTAGGTTATCCGCACCAATTCACGGAACGATTCTTACTGCATTGAAACCACAAAACAACCAGCGGCAATGACACCTAAACCGTAAGGAAAATTGGCATATAACGCCTGGGATAAGGTGCGCCGCGATGAACCCACCAAGCCCACTGAACTCCATACCAAAAATGCCGAGTGTAACGCGTCACCTTGATACCTTTGTTATGGCGCACTCAAGGCAACAACATCAATAACCATGCACGCACCGCTTCAGGATGACCTGCTCTTAAGCGAACATCATAACCATTTTAGAAAATAGTTAAAGTTATCACCATTTAACCTGCTGAATTGCATCGATAATCAGAGATTATTTGAACTTGAATAGCTCTTTTATCAAAGCAAGAAACAATGTTACAGGTATACCG